>NZ_LXWA01000037.1:0-42167 GCF_001652315.1 Psychrobacter sp. SHUES1
CCTTTATATACCACCCCTAGCATAAAGATGTTGAGGTTACTTTTACCCCATTTCCAGTTGGTGCGGTCAATGGTTAAGGTGACTTTGCCTAGCCCAAATAGTCGATATATCATTAAAGCTAATTGATCGTAGTCTATCCTCGCTTCGGCAAAAAATCGCTGTAGTCTGCGATAGTGACTGTCGGTCTTGCCACCCTTAGGAAGGTGTCTTGCTATTTTTTTTAAGGTTACTGCTTTGAGCAGTAATCAGGGCTATTATCATTAGGCTCAAACAATTGATTCTTGCCTTGTTCATGCTCAGGTTTTGGGTTAAAGTTTCACTAAGTCTGTTAAAGTTTGGCATGGTCTGATTCGTCTTAAAAATTACTATTATGCCTTTGCTTTAACAGACTTTTTTGTTTTTTTGTCGTGTGCAGAGTTAAATCTTATAAAAGGTGGTGGATTAATGATTGGATTGATTACGGGGCAGGTGCAATATTTGATGGCGCCGACTGCCTGTGTCATGACTGCCTCTGGCGTAGGCTACGATATAGAGCTGCCGCTGCCGTCATTTTGTCAGTTGCGTCTTAATGAGCAGGCGAGCATTTGGACGCATTTTCACGTGCGTGAAGATGCGCAGCTGCTTTTTGGTTTTATCGATCGTAAAGAGCGTGATGTTTTTCGCCAATTGATTAAAATCAATGGCGTTGGGGCAAAAATGGCGCTGGCGATGCTGTCTGCGATGTCAGCGGCTGAGCTAAAAATGCACGTCGAGCAAGAGTCTGAGACGGCATTAACGCGTATTCCCGGTATCGGTAAAAAGACTGCACAGCGTTTATTGATTGAGTTAAAAGATAAGCTGAAAAATATCGAAGTGGATAATAGCAGTTTAGAATTTGCGCTTCAGCCTGCGCCTATGTCTGCTGAAGGCAGTATCATCGCTGAGGTCGAGGGCGCGTTGATTAGCTTGGGCTATAAAGAACGAGAAGCGCAGCAAGCGATTAAAGCAGCGAAAAGTAATGGTGATACCTTTGCCGATACGCAGAGCTTGTTAAAAGCTACTCTGCAACAGCTCTCTGGCTTTTAATTATTTAAACTATAAGTAATTATGTTAAATTTTAAACAGATAAGCGACATTCATTGTCGCTTATTTTCGTTTTGGGCTGTGTTTTATAGACTACCTGTTTTATGATGTTTTGCATGACTTATGCGCAGCGTTTGGTTATGCTGTTTATGATTTAGTCCTTTAAAAATAATGATTTTAATAAAATGATAAAACCTATGATGCAAGATCGTTTGATTAATCCGTTAGAAGGGGCAGGTGATGCGCCTGACTCTAATATTCGACCGGCATTATTGGCTGAATATATCGGTCAGCCGGTGGTGCGTGAGCAAATGGAAGTGTTTATTGGCGCGGCACGTGGTCGCGACGAGGCATTAGATCATACCTTGATTTTTGGTCCGCCGGGGCTTGGTAAAACCACACTTGCTAATATCATCGCTCGTGAAATGGGTGGCAATCTGCGTTCTACCTCAGGGCCTGTACTTGAGCGTGCAGGGGATTTGGCCGCCATGCTGACCAATTTAGAAGCGGGCGATGTCCTCTTTATCGATGAGATTCATCGTCTAAGTCCGGTCATTGAAGAAATTCTTTATCCAGCAATGGAAGATTTTCAGCTCGATATTATGATTGGTGAAGGACCAGCTGCTCGCTCTATTAAGCTAGATTTACCGCCTTTTACTTTGGTGGCAGCAACTACGCGCGCTGGGCTATTGACCTCACCACTGCGTGATCGTTTTGGCATCGTGCAGCGCTTAGAGTTTTATAATATCGCTGATTTGACAACGATTGTTAGCCGTGCGGCGCGTTTGATGCGGGTACCGATGAGCGAAGATGGCGCAGTAGAGATTGCGCGCCGTTCGCGCGGTACGCCAAGGATTGCCAATCGGCTATTACGCCGTGTGCG
Organism: Psychrobacter sp. SHUES1; assembly: GCF_001652315.1. Taxonomy (NCBI): domain Bacteria; kingdom Pseudomonadati; phylum Pseudomonadota; class Gammaproteobacteria; order Moraxellales; family Moraxellaceae; genus Psychrobacter; species Psychrobacter sp. SHUES1. Next base: position 1,946 of record NZ_LXWA01000037.1, read on the forward strand.
TGATTATGCGCAAGTCAGAGGCGATGGTAGTATCAATGGCGCGATAGCGGGTAGTGCGCTTGATATGCTTGCCGTTGATAGACGCGGGCTTGATCATTTAGATAGACGTTATATCGAAATATTACACGAGCGTTTTGATGGTGGCCCAGCAGGCGTTGAAGCAATAGCAGCAGCGATGGCCGAAGATCGCGGTACGCTTGAAGATGTGATTGAGCCATATTTAATACAGCAAGGTTATGTGCTGCGTACGGCGCGTGGTCGGGTATTGACGCAGATGGCGATTGACCAGATGTTGTAGGATAGTCAGTTCAAAACGCACGAAGCGTGTCTTTAATAGCATGGTGCGGGTATCAATTTTCCTCGCTTGCTGTGTGCTTTGCACTCCAGAGGCTTCGAAAAATTGATACCTGCAATCACGCATTTATTTCAAAATAAATGAACCATATTAAAACTATAAAAGTGTTTACCTTTAATTGTGAGATTAAAGATAAACGCTTTTTCATACTGCAGTTTTTTAAAATTAAGCTTTAGGTAAAGCTTCAGGCCATATTTTCCCAGGATTCAGGATGTTTTTGGGATCAAGGGCAGATTTAATCGCTTGCATCAGCAATAAGGCATTACCATGCTCTTGCTCCATATATTTTTGCTTACCTTGTCCAATACCGTGCTCACCGGTACAAGTACCATCCATCTCAATCGCACGCGAGGCAAGGCGGCTGATAATACCGTCAGCGGTAGCGACTTCTTCAGGGTTGTTGGTATCGACCAATAAAAGAACATGAAAATTACCATCGCCGACGTGACCGACGATAGGTCCAATCATACCCGACGCTTCGATGTCTTTTGCCGTAGCGCTAACACATTCTGCCAAGCGTGAAATGGGCACGCAGGCATCAGTCGATAGAGCGCTGGCTTCAGGTCGTAGGGCAGAGCTAGCGTGATAGGCGTTATGGCGCGCTTGCCACAGACGTTTCCGCTCGGCTTCGTTGGTATCCCAAGCAAAATCTGTACCGCCGAACTCTTCGATGATATCGGTAAAGATTTGCGCTTGCTCGGCGACGCTGGCTTCTGTGCCATGGAATTCTACAAATAGCGTAGGCGTTTCTGTTAAATTCAAATTGGCATATTGGTTACAAGCTTTGATTTGCATCGCGTCGAGCAGCTCGATACGGGCAATTGGCAAGCACATTTGAATAGTCAACATCACCGCCTGACAAGCATCCTCAACCGTTGGGAAATGACAAATACCACTACCAATACACTCGCTAATACCAAATAGTTTAAGCGTAATCTCGGTGACAATGCCAAGTGTCCCCTCAGAGCCTATCATTAAGCGTGTTAAATCATAACCAGCGGCAGATTTTTTGGCGCGAGTACCTGTGCGCACAATATCTCCGCTCGCGGTCACCACTTCAAGGGCAAGTACCACATCTTTCATGGTGCCATAACGGACGGCATTGGTGCCTGAAGCACGGGTCGCGACCATGCCGCCGATACTGGCATTGGCACCGGGGTCTATCGGAAAAAACAAGCCAGTATCGCGTAAATAATGATTGAGCTGCTCGCGCGTGACCCCAGGTTGTACGGTAACGGTCAGGTCTTCATTATTAACCTGCAATATCGCATCCATGGCATGCATATCGATACATAGTCCGCCATAGGGAGCGTTCAATTGACCCTCTAAAGATGAGCCAATACCAAAGGCAATGACTGGCATCTCATACTGATTGCAAATCTCAACCGCTGCAGCGACTTCGTGTTTATCCTGCACGGTCAATACCGCGTCGGGTGGCTGGTTAGCAAGCCAGGTCATGGTATGTCCATGCTGTTCACGTACGGTGATATTGGTGCTAAGTTGTTTGCCAAAGCGTGTTTGCAAAGCGGCAATCGCGTCACTATGATCTTTTTTGATTAAATCATGAGACTTGGAAGGTGATGTAGATGATATGGTCGACATAGGTAAATTCTCCATATAAGACGTATATTTACTGGGTAAACGACATGCTAAATAAAATAAAAAGTTAAGCTCTAATGCATTTTAATTGTCCATAAAGGACAATAAAATGCATTAGAGCTTATTCAAGTGGGATTTTTTGATAATAATTAACGGATATTTTTTCGTTAAAAATTAATAGCCTAAGCTAAAACCCGCCAAATAACGACGATGATAGCCAATAGGTAAAAAATAGGCGCAAACCAACCGACTTGTGTGGCGATAGCAATAAACACCGCAAAACCTGATAGTGCTAACCAATCTCGGCGTCGATCATTGAGCATGTCGGCGCGAATTTGTTGTATTTCTCGCAGCTGACTATCTTGGCGCGAGCCTTGTGAGGCAAGGCTTTGTAGACCTTGGTCTAGTAGCTTAGGAATATCAGTCGTTGATAATAAAATCTCTGGCAACTGCTGACGCAGATGTTGTAAATTACGCATCGGATCGAGCTGCTCTTTAATCCAGCCGCTTAAAATGGGCTTAGCAAGCGACCAAATATCCAGCTCAGGATATAAATCGCGACCGAGTCCTTCGACATGCACCAAGGTTTTCAGCAGCAGCATCAATTGCGGCGGGATACTCATATGATGGCGACGGGCGATATCTAAAATTTGCATCAAGACGCCAGCAAAGTCGATATCATTGATAGATTTTTGCAGCATCGGACCGACAGTGCGTTTCATATCACGCATGAGCGCATGCTTATCGGTATTGGGAGGTATCCAGCCAGCACGGCTGACGATATCAACCATCGCGGTAAAGTTATTATTCATTACCGCCAAAAGCATGCGCGCGACAATAAGCTGGTCGTCTTTTGATAGTGTACCCATAATGGCACAATCAAGCCCGATATAGCGTGGCTCATGATCTAGGTCAACTGCTGTCATATCTGCAGTGAGCGTTTTAACCGGCGGCGTTTCTACAAAGACATTACCCGGATGCATATCGGCATGAAAAAAGTTATCGCGGAATACTTGGGTGAAAAATATCGTTAAGCCTTTTTCTGCCAGTGCTGCACGGTCATAACCAAGCTTATCAAAGACCTCAACCTGCGAGATAGGAACGCCTTGGATACGTTCCATAATCATGACATTTTTAGCAGCGTCATAAACTTCAGGCACATACATCAGTGCTGAACCTAAGAAGTTGTTGCGCATCTGGGTGGTATTGTCTGCCTCTAAGGTCAAATCTAATTCATTAAGCATCACTTGGCGATAATCTTCGACAATATCAACGATATGAATGGCGCGCGCCGCTTCGATACGCGCCGATGCCCAATTAGCAAGCTCACGCAGTAGCTCAAAGTCTGCCACGATAGTGGTGCGAATATCAGGGCGAACGACCTTTACCACTACCTCACGGCCATCGTGCAAAGCGGCCGTATGTACTTGAGCGATAGAAGCCGCTGCTAATGGTTTAAAATCAAAGCGGGCAAATAGCGTGGCGATAGATTGACCCAAACCATATCTGGTATCTTGGATCTGGGCAATAGCAACGTCAGAGTCGAAAGGCTTGACTTTGTCTTGTAGCTGCACCAATTGCTCGATAATCTCAGGCGGCACCAAATCGCGGCGCGTCGAGAGCAGTTGTCCCAGTTTTAAAAACAGCGTACCCATATCCTCAAGCGCATACTTGATGGCATTGGGCTGATGTTTTTTACCCCAAGCCGCCGGGTGTAAACGGATTAAACGCGCCAAAGGTTGCAATTGCGGCGCTTCTTCGACAGAAAGGTGGGTATCAATGCGATAAGCGGCGGCAATACGCCAAAGTTCAAGCAAGCGGGCGCGATGGGATAGTAGCATGAGATAGGGTTACTCTAAAAAGTCGAAAATAGGGCAGAGTCTATGATGGCGCATAGTTAGCGTTTAGGTCGTCATAGACTCTATTTATTATTATCTATGATTGGTTAAACGTGCTTGCTCATCTTTGATAGCGGCAAGCTTGGCTTCTTCACGTTCGATATCCGCACGCAGCTTTAATAACTGCTGCTTTAGATCATTGACTTCGGCGGCTTCCATCGGGTCAGGAGTAACATTACCCGCTACGTCATTGGCCCAGGCGCTGACATCGTTAAAGGCGCGTTTGGCACTATGACGCCAGCTGCCTTTTAGCTGCGAGATAAGCAGGTGTAATTGGCTGGCCATCGGTTTCCCAATAAACGGCTCAAGCTGGCCGGCAACATCAGGGTCAAATCCTGCAACCAGCTGCTTAAGTTGCATCAGCACTTTGTAATCCCCTGCAATCGGTAAGTTGCCTTCTGTGCCGCGCATCAGGTTCAGCAGCTGCGCAGGATTATCAACGGTAATGGTGCAATCTGGTCGACTATGACCAAGTCGCGAACGCTCTAGGCTGGCCTGTTGGCGCTCATTCATACTGCCGCTTGGTTCAAACACGCTTTCTGGCATGATCGGCTCAAAGCGCAAACGCTCTTCGGTAAATAAAACGTCTATATTAATCTCAGGCATGTCCATATTGAGACGCAGCACTTTGCCCGCAAGCGGCGCTAGCCCAGCTTTGGTAATCTCATCGCTGGCAATGGCGATATTAATCAGCTTTTCGGCACCTGCCAAAAGTAAGACAGTCAGCATAAGGCCCTCACAATGTTTGGTTGAGCGCCATAAGCGCGGCGCATATTTCAATATTGGCTGTTATAACGATGTAAACGCCTGCTCAATGACAGACGTTTTTGTATCATAAAAAGTGTGTTTATCTAAGCAGCTGTCAAAACTAAGCTCTACAGCTATTCTTTTCTAAACCTGTGCTTTTTTAAAACTGTGATTTTTTAAAACTAAGCTTTAAAACCGCGATGCACCGCAACGATACCAGCGGTCAAATTATGATAATCACAATTCTCAAAGCCTGCTTGCTGCATCATTTGTTTAAGCGTTTGCTGATCGGGGTGCATACGAATTGATTCTGCCAGATACTGATAGCTCTCAGAGTCATTAGCAACCAACTTACCCATAATCGGCAACGCCGTAAATGAGTACAAGTCATAAGCTTTCGATAATGGTTCAAACACAGGTTTTGAGAATTCTAAAATCAATAAACGACCGCCTGGCTTGAGGACGCGATACATAGATTTTAGCGCCGCATCCTTGTCTGTGACGTTACGCAGACCAAAACTGATAGTCACCAAATCAAAGCTTTCATCGTCAAATGGCGCTAAAGTTTCAGCGTTTGCTAAGACGAAATCAACGTTATTACAGCCGGCGTTGATGAGGCGTTCGCGGCCAACTTCTAGCATCGCCGCATTGATATCTGATAATACCACATGGCCGTTGCGACCCACTTCACGGCTAAATACTTTGGCCAAATCACCCGTACCGCCAGCGATATCGAGCACCTGCTGGCCGGCGCGTACGCCCGACAGGCTAATCGCATAACGTTTCCACAGGCGATGAATACCAAACGACATTAAGTCATTCATAATGTCGTATTTTTTGGCAACTGAGGTAAAAACATCGGCAACGCGCGCTTGTTTTTCTGCTTTATTAACCGTTTTATAGCCGAAATGTGTTTGCTCATTACCATCGGTATCAGGCGTATGGGGATTATTGATGTCATCACGTTGGTTAAAAAGCGTTTGCTTGGCCATTTGTGCGTGCGCAGCAGTAGGATTGGCGCTGTTATTTATGGTATTTGGCATAGTCGTTTGTTGACCTTGTGGGGTTCCGGTTGGTAAGTCGTGCACTTGGGTAAAGTCATTATTATTGCTGCTATCGGCTGCAGCATTGGCATTCAGCGTCGTACTAGCGCTTTGGTTTTGACGCGCTTTTACTTGCGCGGTGATGCTTTGATTATGAGCAATACTATCTTTAACCAATTTATCTTGCAGATGACCATGAGAAGTAGGTTTATCAGTATGGGTTTGATCGGCTTGGCTAGGGTTGTTATTTGAGTTATCAGTCATACGATTATCCTATTATTTGTTTTTATGATGGCGTATTTAAGCGTTGTTTGCATAGGGTTTAAACACCGATTGCATACGGTTTAAACCCTATTTAAGCACTATAGCGGTCAGTTAGCCACGGGCATTATTGACCCTATCATACACCAAACGCTACTGCCTTACCGCCATTATTGGTGTCATGAACTTCGTCAATAATCTCAAGCTCGCGCTCACAAAACGGTTCAATAAAGCTGCTGACACTTTTTAGCGGTTTCATCGCTTTAAAGCCTGAATCGATAAAGTCGTAAAGCGGCTGGAAGTTATGGCGATAAGCCGTGCCTTTTGCGAGACCAAAGGCTTTTTTGAGCATAAATGAATTCAAATCTTTATCGGTACGGTAGCAGACCTCTTTTAGATTGTTAATCTGCACGCGGCGCTCATTGGCCTCATCGACTGCGCGGTAAGCGGCAAGCATATTCTCTTCATTGACTGCTAAATCTTGCGCAACCAACCACTCGGCCAAATGTAAATCCAGCTCAATGGCCAAGATAGACGCTTGAATGCCCATGCTGCCCGCTTCTAAAGAAGCTTCTTTAGCAAGGCGCTCTAATTTTTTGGCTTTGGGAAGAATACGATCTAACTGCTCTGCCAATACTTTAAATTCATCACCACCATATAGCTGCGTTAAAAAATACTCTGCCATCGGTTTGTTTTTTGGTTGTTCAAACAGCGCGCTATGGGTACGCTTAATACGTGCTTGTTGCCATGCTTGCACTTCTTTGAGCTTGGTATTTAAGGCAGCATCTTTATGGTGTGGCAGCGCCCAAAAACGGTTTAAGTGCTGTTGTAAATTGGCTAACGCAGACATGGCAAGTAATCCTATAAAAAGTAAAAATGGCAATAAAATTGCTAATAAAAGAGTGGAAATGATACTAAATTCTTATCTTTGTGGGCAGCTATTAAAGCATGCGCGCAAGATTTTGTTCACCTTAAAAGAAAATACCACAGAATACAAATGCCAAACTGTTACATAGCAGGGTTATTTACTGGTTTTACGCAATGCTATGATTCACTATATAAATAAGACAGCTTATAAAAACTATAAATAAGAGATGTATAAAAATTATCTAATAATAAAGCGAGTATGGACATGAGCAAAAAAAATAAATCGACTGAAAGCCAAGCGCCAGAAGCAGTAAGTGACCAGTTTAGTAAGCAAGTCGTCGAGCAGCGTTTAACGCCCAATCCGTTAAATATCTTTGCTATGGACAAAGATACATTGCGCTTGGCATTAGTCACCGCTCAGTTTGCCCTGCGCGCCACGCGGCAGCAAACACCGCCGACTACCAATAAACCAACTGGGCTCTTGGTGTTGGTCAACGGCATGGAGCAAGCGGGCAAGGGCACCGCAGTCACCCAGCTGCGGCAATGGGTTGACCCGCGCTTACTCAAGGTTGAGGCGACTATCGGAGATTGTCCCTTAGAGCATCAGCCGATTTGGCAAGCGCATACCAAAGCGCTGCCACGTCATGGCGATGTGATGGTGTATTTTGGCAACTGGTATGCCGACTTACTCTATAACGTCATGCGCATGGCGACCCTAGATGATGATGACAATGAAAGTGATGACGATAAGATGAAAAAAAGTGAAGATAAGAATAATAAGACGCTGAAAAATAACGCCTTGCCTATTGGCCAATGGCAAGACTATTTAAAGCAAGAACTCACCAAACTACAAGCCTTTGAACAAGATCTTGCTGCTAATCAAACCAAGTTGCTTAAATGTTGGTTTCATGTCGATATTGAAACCTTGCAGGCGCGGCTTAATGATGATGAAGCTGATCCAGAGTTTTTATATCAAATCGATTGGAAAAGCAAACAGGTCGTCGACACTTTTAATAAGGTAGCAACCGCGCTATTACGCCAGCAGAATGACTGGGTTATTATCAATGGCGATGATAAATCAGAGGCTGCCACTCATTTTTGTCATCAAGTATTGCAAGCGATGCAAACCGCGTTAGCAAGCAGTAAAGCAGACAGTAGTGAAGCAGAAAGTCAGAATATAAAAGAAGCAGCAAAATTCGAGCCTGTAAAAATCCCTAAAATTTTGATAGAGGTTAACGATACCGAGATAGATAAATCTGACTATCATAAAGTGCTTGCTGACAAGCAAGCACATCTTGCCAAATTGCTACGGGCGCGTCAGGGTCGGCATGTGGTCTTTGCTTTTGAAGGGATGGACGCCGCTGGCAAAGGCGGCGCTATTAAAAGGCTGGTTGCGCCACTCGATCCGCGCGAATATCAGATTTATAATATTGGCGCGCCGATGTTATATGAATTGCAGCATCCTTATTTATGGCGTTTTTGGACCAAGCTGCCCAATGAGCAAATCGATCGTATCAGCCGTATCGCTATCTTTGATCGTACGTGGTATGGACGCGTATTGGTCGAACGTATCGAGGGCTTTGCGACTGACGCAGAATGGCAGCGCGCTTATGACGAAATCAATCGTTTTGAAGCAGATTTGGTCGCCGCTGGAACGATAGTCATCAAATATTGGCTTGCTATTGATAAACAGGAGCAGCTCAAACGCTTTGAGGCGCGTGAAGAGACGCCGCATAAGCAATTTAAGCTGACCGATGATGATTGGCGTAATCGTGATAAATGGGTGGATTATGTGCAATCGGCGGCTGATATGTTGGCACGTACCAATACCAAGGATGCACCTTGGGCAATCATCGCGACTAATGAAAAGCGTCAAGCGCGCCTAGAGGTATTAGACCACGCTATTAAACAGCTATCCGCGGCATTGTCTATCACTGCTGATACTAAATAAATGCATGATAAGTGATAAAGGCTTTATACGAGTTTAAAAGTTAGTATTATTTTTATTTGAAGTCTTAGGAAAAACTAACAACATTTTTCTACTAAATAGGCGGCTTTTAAATAGGCGGCTTTTTTGTTTGATATATTTGTAGTTACAAATCTCGCAATATCATCATGCAATCTGTGTCTATATTTAATATAATAGGCGCGTAATAACTTCTGCCTGCTCACAAAATAGCTGCACAGTCAGAGATGGTATTTATCCTATAAATGTTTTAATTATTAACAACAGATTTTTTATAACCAACGCTATCACTATAAAACCTAAGCCGCAAGCTGCTGTAATCGGACGATTTGGCAAGACTACTTGCGGCTTTATGGCATTTTGTGGCTTAGGTTTTTCGCTGATAGGTGAGCAAGCTGGCGCGTAAATATTTACATGTACGCAAAACTATCAGGACAATATAGAGCGCAGTAGATAGCAATTCTTTATAAACGTATTTTCAAATTCATACATTCAAAACAGTATTTCGAGAAACAAATTCAACATAGTATGTCAAAACCACGTTGCGGACGCGCTATCATAATGTTGGATGGTGAAAACAACGCCATCGTTAGCGCCGCAACGTCATTAATCACCTATAATTTCAATCAGCTTACGCAGGACGTATCAACGTATGGGTATTAGCAGCAGTTCTACAGGACCAACCAAAGCAGTCGGTTCTATGAGAATCAATCTATTTTTTGCCATTTTACTGATTGCGATGACCGCCTACTTTTTATGGTGGGGTCTAGATTACACCATGCATCAGCAGACGACGCTATTTATCGTAGCGACGGCTTTTGGTGTGTTTATGGCATTCAATATCGGCGGTAATGACGTCGCCAACTCCTTCGGTACTTCGGTGGGAGCAGGGACGTTGACGATTCCGCAAGCTTTGGGTATCGCCGCGATATTTGAAGTGTCGGGCGCGGTACTGGCGGGCGGTGAAGTCACCGATACCATTCGCAGCGGCATCGTTGACTTAGATGGTTTATCGGTTTCGCCCAATCAGTTTATTTATGTCATGCTCTCAGCGCTTATCGCGGCGGCATTTTGGCTGTTGTTTGCCACCAAAAAAGGTTTGCCCGTTTCGACTACGCATGCCATTATCGGTGGCGTCGTTGGTAGCTCTATTGTACTCGGTATCTCTTTAGGTGGTACCGACATGGCACTATCGACCGTCGATTGGGGTACGATTGGAACAATTGCCATCTCTTGGGTCATCTCACCAGTGTTAGGCGGCGTATTTTCTTACCTGTTATACGGCCAAATTAAGAAAAAAATCATTGAATATAATGATAGAACCGAAGCGCATATTGCGACGCTAAAAGACGATAAAAAAACCGTCAAGCAAAACCACAAAGAGTATCTAGAAAGTCTAACCGAGTCAGAGCAATTGGCGTATACCTCAGCGATGCTGCGCGATCAAGAAATCTATAAAGATGATGATTGTGACATCGAGGATTTAGAAACCGATTATTACAAACAGCTTTATAAGATTGAGCACGAACGTAGCAACCTTGATACCCTAAAAGCCCTCAAACAGTGGGTACCGCTCATCGCTGGTGCAGGCGGCGCGGTCATGACCTCTTTGGTGGTGTTCAAAGGCCTAAAAAACGTCAACGGTAACATGACGACGATTCAAGGCTTTTTCATCATGGGTATGATCGCGGCGCTGGTGTGGCTTGCGACCTTTATTTATACCAAAAGTATCCGCGGCAAGCATAAAGAAGATTTGACCAAAGCGACGTTTATTATGTTTAGCTGGATGCAGGTCTTTACTGCTTCCGCCTTTGCCTTTAGTCATGGCTCAAACGATATCGCCAATGCTGTCGGTCCTTTTGCGGCGATTATGGACGTTATCCGTACCAATAGTATAGCGACTGAAGCGGCTGTACCGCCTGCGGTGATGTTGACCTTTGGTGTGGCGCTCATCGTTGGTCTTTGGTTTATCGGTAAAGAAGTTATTCAAACCGTTGGTACTAATCTAGCAAAAATGCACCCAGCTTCAGGCTTTTCCGCGGAATTGGCTGCGGCTGCCGTCGTCATGGGCGCGTCGACCATGGGTCTGCCCGTATCGAGTACGCATACGCTGGTTGGTGCGGTATTGGGGATTGGCATCGTCAATCGTGATACCAATTGGGCGCTGATGAAGCCTATCGGTTTGGCATGGGTAATTACCCTGCCTGCGGCCGCTTCGATGTCGGCTATCAGCTATCTGTTATTAAGTAATATTTTTAAATAAAAGTTTTATCGTTATTTATTATGGTTTTCTATTAATAAATAAAAAACGCTTATCGGCAGCTGCTGATAAGCGTTTTTTTATACAAGTTTGAATGTTTACTCGGTACCAAACTGCTTACGTTTTTTGGCAAAAAAGCGGTCCAATCTGTCCATCGCATCTTCTAAATCATGCAGATTGGGCAAAAACACCAAGCGGAAATGGTCGGGTGCATCCCAGTTAAAGCCGGTCCCTTGTACCATTAAAACGTTTTCTTCTATCAATAAATCCATCATAAACTGCATATCGTCTTTGATAGGATAAACCTCAGGATCCATCTTTGGAAAGCAATAAAACGCCCCTTGCGGCATGGTACAAGAAATGCCTTTTATTGCGTTAAGACGTGAAACGGCCAGTTCGCGCTGCTTTGATAGCCGTCCTGATTTTGAAGTGAGCTCTTTCATACTTTGATAGCCGCCCATTGCCGTTTGAATGGCATATTGCCCTTGAACGTTTGAGCATAGACGCATAGACGCTAGCATATCTAAGCCCTCGATAAAGTCGGCAGCGTGGTCTTTTTTACCAGACACCATCATCCAACCAGCACGGAAACCGGCGATGCGGTGCGACTTTGATAAGCCGTTATAAGACAGCACCAGTACATCATCAGTCAAGGTGCTCATCGGCGTATGCGTCATGTCATCATAAAGAATACGGTCATAAATCTCATCGGCCATGATGATTAAATCATGCTCTTTGGCGACTTCGATAATTTGCAATAACACCTCATCACTATACAGCGCGCCCGTTGGATTATTGGGGTTGATCACCACAATGCCTTTGGTTTTGGACGTAATTTTAGACTTGATATCTTCGATATCAGGATGCCAATTGTCGTCTTCATTACAGCGATAATGTACCGCTGTACCGCCTGCTAAGTTGGCCGCGGCTGTCCAAAGCGGGTAGTCGGGCATTGGCACAAGCACCTCATCGGCATCGTTCATGAGTGCTTGCATGGTCATCACAATCAGCTCAGAGACACCATTACCCAAATATACATCGCGCACATCGACAGCTGATAGCAGACCTTTTGATTGATAATATTGTAAGACCGCTTTACGTGCCGCAAAAATCCCTTGCGAGTCCGAGTATCCTGTCGCTTCTGGCAGGTTCATCGCTACATCGCGCAAAATCTCATGCGGTGCTTCAAGGCCAAACGGCGCAGGGTTGCCAATATTTAGCTTTAAAATGCGCTTACCTTCAGCTTCCATTTTATTGGCTGTTTGCAAAAGCGGACCACGAATGTCGTAGCAAACGTTTTGTAATTTATCGGATTTTTTAATTGGATTCATAGAGTGACCACTTATCGGGTTGGGTTGTAAATTTGCGGTAGAAGTAGGGGCTACGCTTTGCTGCCCAGGGGTTTCGTTTTTATTATGAATATTGGTTGTATTATAAGAATTGATAGGTTGATTTGAATTAGCAACGCTATCCATGTCGTTTTGCAAATCGCCACGTAATAAATAGCCTTCGCTACAGCCTAAGATACGCGCTAGGGTCGGCAGCTTCGATGACACGATGCCATTGGTGCCGCGCTCCCAATTAGAAATCGCACCGCGACTCACCTTGGCCCCTGCTGCCGTCATCGCCTGCGCCAATTGTTCGGCGGTCATGCCTTTATCGCGGCGCAGCTGTACCAGTCGTTCGGCTTGCATACTTTGAGAAGTTTGGGAAAATTCGCTATCAGACATTGTTGTTTGAGCCTTTTATTAAAGATAATCTATTCCTAATGCAAGATATTATTGCATACACTTTATTAATGCAAGTCTAAAGACAGAATTTTTATAAAGTTGATATTTAATGCAAGAATAACTTGCAATCTATCGTGATTTTTCAGCAATAAAAAAATGAGCCAAATGCGCGTTTAATAAAATTACAACTTTACTGATTTAGGCGGCAGCGTAATTTGCTATATTTTACTTCTCTATCTCTAATGTTATTTCTTTAAACCTGAAACTTTACACTGCTAGATTGAGGACTTTTATAATCACTACCTTGAATAGTCAGACAATCAGCAGCAGATAAAGCCTAGCGTTTTTATAAAAACGTACGATAAATTGGTCAGTAACTGACATATCGCAAATGAGATAACCAATCATTTAATAAGGATAAAAGATGCAAGACAATCAATTAAGCAAAGAAGAAATCAGCCAATTGACCGACGCAGATTGGAAAGCGCGTTTAAGTGCCGACGAGTATCACGTCATGCGCGAGAAGGGCACAGAGCGTCCATTTACCGGCGTTTATAACGATGTCAATGATAAAGGTATCTACCGCTGTAAAGGCTGCGGTGCCAGCTTGTTTGAGTCGGACAATAAGTTTGACGCCGGTTGCGGCTGGCCAAGCTTCGATCAGAGTATCGATAATAGCGCTATCGATGAGCACGAAGACAATTCACTTGGCATGCGCCGTACCGAAGTGACGTGTAGCAATTGCGGCGCGCATTTGGGACACGTATTCCCTGATGGCCCACGTGAGACCACTGGTATGCGCTACTGTATCAACTCAGTGTCTATCGATTTGGATAAAGCTGAATAATAAGTATTAATATAATCAATGTTTTAGTCAAAGTTAGCATGATAAAAGGGAAGTACGCGGTGCTTCCTTTTTTCTTATCAGTACGCACGTTAATAGTAAAAATAATAAAACAATCAATTTAAGGATGAATCATGAGCACTATTTACGATTTTACCGCTGAACGTATGGATGGCACCTCGCAAGCCTTTGCTGATTATAAGGGCAAAGTATTATTAATCGTCAATACCGCCAGTAAATGCGGCTTTACGCCGCAGTTTGAAGGCCTAGAGGCGCTGTATCAACAATATAAAGAGCAAGGATTAGTGGTGATTGGCTTTCCTTGTAATCAGTTCGGCGCGCAAGACCCTGGGACTAACGAGGAGATTGGCACGTTTTGCCAAAAAAATTATGGCGTCAGCTTTCCAATGATGGCAAAAATTGATGTCAACGGTAAAGATGCGCATCCGATTTTTGATTGGCTTAAAGACCAAAAAGGCGGGCTGCTGACAGATGGTATCAAATGGAATTTTACTAAGTTTTTGATTGGTGCCGATGGGCAAGTGATTGACCGTTATGCGCCAACGACGAAGCCTGAAGCCCTGAAAGCAGATATTGAACAAGCATTAGCGGCCAAATAAATAATAAGCTAGAGAAATTATTAATTTTATGTAAAATATAAAGCCAATAAAAACATAGGTTTGCATAAATTGCTGCTAAATTAAGAAAAAATACGCAAGAAAAAGGCAAATAGGGTTTGACAGCCATGTGTAAATCTATATAATACACACCCACAGAGCGAGGCTTTAGTTAGTTCTCTTCTGTTGAAAGTTATTTAAAGGGTGACAGCTTTGAATGTTAAAACTTTCAGGAAATTCTATTTAAAGGATTTCCCTTGCGAAGCTAAAATTGCAGTGCAATTTTTTAACGCTTTTCAGGGTGATTAGCTCAGTTGGTAGAGCGTCTGCCTTACACGCAGAATGTCGGCGGTTCGAATCCGTCATCACCCACCACTCATTTAGCGAGTGGGTCTTTTAGAAGACGACATGCTAAAGACGACCTAAGCAGCGGTAGTTCAGTTGGTTAGAATACCGGCCTGTCACGCCGGGGGTCGCGGGTTCGAGTCCCGTCCGCTGCGCCATTTTCTGTAGTATTAGAAAACGAATTTAGACTGTTAAGTCTAAGCAAGTTTCGCCTCAAACATTAGATTGTTTGGGGTTTTTTTGTGTCTGCTCATTTTAAATAGTAGCGGCGTGACTTATATTTCTATTGTATGCTGTGCTAATAGCTAAATTTTACATGGCTATTGTTAATAAGGATAGAAAATAACATGGAATATAACCACATACCTAGAGAGCCGTTAGGCTTTTTTCCAACCCCGCTGGTTGAGCTGAAACGATTGAGTCAAGCCTTGGGCGGTCCCAAAATCTATATGAAAAGAGATGACAATACGGGGCTGGCATTGGGTGGCAACAAAACCCGCAAGCTTGAATTTATCCTCGGTGACGCTCTTGCCAAAGGTGCCGATACCATCATCACTGCGGGCGCGATACAGTCAAACCATTGCCGTCAGACAGCAGCGGCGGCGGCAAGCTTAGGACTAGAGTGTCATTTAGTCTTGGGCGGTGAAGAGCCGGAGCAGGCAAATGGCAACCTTTTACTAGATAAGCTGTTTGGTTGTCATATCCACTGGGCAGGCAATCATCGCAAAGGCGAGGACATTCCTAGCATCGTTGAGCAATTAACCAACCAAGGTAAAAACGTCTACGTGGTGCCGTACGGTGGTTCAAGCGAGCTTGGGGCGTTAGCCTTTGTAGAGGCGTTTAAAGAGCTAGAATTGCAGCGTCAAAGCCTGGATATATCCTTGACCCATATCGTATTTGCCTCAAGCTCTGGCGGTACGCAAGCAGGCCTAATGCTTGGCAATAAAATCTTTAACTCACCTTATCAAATCGTCGGTATTAATATTGATAAAAGCGAAACCGATAAAGTCGCCTTTGATCAATATACGCTAGCGCTTGCTAATAGCACGGCAAAATTAATCAAGACAGATTATGAATTTACCGCGTCAGATTTGATTCTTAACTCTGATTATGTTGGCGCAGGCTATGGCGTAGTGGGTGCATTAGAAAATGAGGCGATTGCTTTAACGGCGCAAACAGAAGGGATATTGGTCGACCCTGTTTATACTGGTCGCGCGATGGGCGGACTTATCGATATGATTCGTAGGGGGAAGATTAAGAAAACCGATAGTGTGTTGTTTTGGCATACTGGCGGTGCGCCGGCTTTATTTGCTTATGCCAGCGATTTGGATTTGGCGAAAAAAAGCCGTAAGCCAGAAGTTTGATTGCTTACAACAAGAAATTTGACTTGTTATTGGTTTATAAAACAAGTGCTTATGGGCGCTGATTAAGCCGACTGACAGTAGCAATCAGCGCCACCATAATAACACCCATAATAATAAGAATCCCCGACATCAGGTGCGCTGCTTCATAATTTAGCGCCTCTACTTGCTCATATATCGCAATAGAGACAACCTTGGTCTCACCTGAAATGCTGCCCCCTATCATCAGTACCACGCCAAATTCGCCAATGGTATGCGCAAAACTGATTAAGCCGCCTAGAATAATACCGATACGCGCTTGCGGTAGGACAATTTTTATAAAACGTCTAAGACGGCTAGGCTCTAATAAGCTTGCCACTTCCATTACGCTTTGAGGAATACGCAAAAACTGAGCATAGACGGGCTGAATATAAAAGGGTAAGGAGTAGATGATAGAGCCGATCACCAGCCCTTCAAAGGTAAAAACCAAAGGGCTGATATTATGCTCGATAAGCCATTGTCCAATACCGACGCTCGGGCTGAGTAATAATAATAAATAAAAACCAATGACGGTAGGGGGCAAAACAAGGGGCATCGCAATGATGCCCATCAATAGAATCTTTATGCGCCCAACGATATTTCCGCGGCTAGGCTTGGCAAGCCAATAGGCGAGTGGCGTTGCAAATAACAATAAGCAAAGGGTGGTAATGCTGGCAAGCTTGATGCTTACCCATACCGGCAGCAGCATGTCTGAAATAAGAAACTGGGACGTCATAGCGTGATTATCTATCTACCTTTTATCCAGTGCGCCACTGATAGGACATTATTTATGATGCCATGTTATTTATAGATAGCTTGCCTTGATAACGTGTCACTTATGTCACATTTCACTTATTTCACGAAGGCAAGCATATCAAGGGCTAAAGTACTCACTTGAGCAAACCTAAGCCGTACCTATTCTTTCGATAGATTGCTGCAAACAAGCTACTTAACAGCCAAATAACCCGCTTTAGCAAAATAAGCCTGTCCAGCAGGCGAGCGCAGGTAATCAGTAAAATCTGCTGCGCTAGCAACATCGGTAATAACGATACCGTCCTGCAGGATAGCAGGATAAGAGTCGGCTGGTAAAATATAAAATTGCTCAGGCGTCGCTTTGATGGCGGTCACTTGCGACTGGGCGACAAAGCCATAATCGACATTACCTGTGTGGGCATATTGAAAGGCTTGGCCAATATTTTCCGCCTGAATGATGCGCTTTTGTGCCGTTAGAGAGTCGTAAAGGTTCTGTGCTTGTAAATAAGCCTTGGCAGATTCGCCATAAGGCGCAAGCTCAGGGTTGGCAATAGTAATTTTCGTCTTGTCATCACGCTTTAATAACTCAGTCAGTGTACTCTGATTCAAACTATCAACCGGCTTGGCCGCGCTATAAATGGAGAGTTGACCTTGAGTATAGGTAAACGGCGTCCGACTGCTGTCACCTTTAAACATATCATCGACCAATTTGGCCGGAAACTCTTGGTTGGCTGCTAAGAAAATATCGTAAGGTGCGCCGGCAGTGATTTGCGAATATAGCTTACCTGAAGAAGCAAAGGTAACCTCGATCTCTTGATTGGGCAGGTTCTTATCTTTTTTATAACCTTCGATGATTTCAGGCAATACGTCCGATAAATTGGCGGCGGCAGCAATGCGAATGGCTTCACTAGGTTGAGTGGTCTGTGGTGCGTTTTCTGTAACCACTGCGGTTTCATTAGGGCTGTTTTCTTGGCTACAAGCGCCTAGTGCCAAAGCCAAGCACGCGGATGCGCCCAATGTTGCTATCGATTTATACCGTTTTAAATAAGAAAAATTGGTAATGGGTTGATGCTGAGCATTTGATAGTTTTGATTGCATAACCTATATCCTCTACTTTAAAAAAGAACAATAGTCAGTAAAAATGAATAATTTTGCAGTATACATCAGTTTTTTATAGTTATTGGCTTAATTATTTTCTAAACGATATGCATATCACGACTACCTATTTTTCATCAATGTTATTGAGTGAGTCATCATTAATTAACCGTTAATTAACCATTATTGCTCAGCCATTTTGAAGAATCATCTTGATAGTATTCCTGTTTCCACACCGGAATATCGGCTTTAATGGTATCTAATATCCAGCGGCAAGCGTCAAAAGCAGGATAGCGATGGGCAGAAACCACA
The DNA here is from genome assembly GCF_001652315.1 of Psychrobacter sp. SHUES1. Taxonomy (NCBI): domain Bacteria; kingdom Pseudomonadati; phylum Pseudomonadota; class Gammaproteobacteria; order Moraxellales; family Moraxellaceae; genus Psychrobacter; species Psychrobacter sp. SHUES1. The sequence goes on from NZ_LXWA01000037.1 coordinate 20,017, forward strand.
CCAACCCAAACCGCTACATCGCCAATCTCTAGCGCGCCAATGCGATGGATAGCAATGGCATCGAGAATCTCAAAGCGCTTTTTGGCCTCTTTGATGATGGCGCGGCCTTGATTGATGGCCAAATCTTCATAGCCATAGTAGGTTAGACGATTGACGCTTGTGGCATTATTATGGTTGCGTACGCGGCCTTCAAAGCAGACAAAGGCGCCGCAGCTGTCATTATCGAGCGTTTTCTTAAGGCGACTTTCGTCAATATCGGTATCTAACAGCGCAAAACCATCACGTTCAGCGATGAGGTACGCTTCATCGATACTGCGTTTAATGCTCATCGATTGGCCATGTACGTTGTCTGTCATTTTTTCTGCCTATTATTTAGCAATTTCGTTTAACAAGATTTTTAACTTTTAAGCATCGCGTAAAGTCACGACGCTCATAAAAAGTAGATTGATAAAAAAGGATAAATGAGTAGGTTAATAAAAAGCTATGTTAAATTAACCACCAGCAACTGGCGTGATAAAAACCACACTATCGCCATCATAAATCTCATCCGTCCACTTGGCAAAATAGTCATTTACCGCCACCCGTAGCTCCGACTGCGGACGGCTAAAACGATGCTTTTGGCGCAGCTGCTCATAGAGTTCGGTCAATGAAGTCGACTGTGGCACCGTGATTTTTTCTTCATGGCAATTGGCTTCATCGGCTAAGCTGGCAAAATATAAGACGTTGATATTCATCATGGTTTCTAACTTAGAGTCTGTATTGCTTTCTACTAAGCTGCTCATAGCAATCTCCCTTATTTATAAACTGCTTGTTCACTGTCTAACGGTATGCTTTTCAGAACTTTATTTTTTTAAATCATTCTTACTTATGCTGATAGTCGGATTTACCGCCAGTTTTTTTCATGAGATGGATATTATCAATCACAATGTCATGCGAGATGGCTTTGGTCATATCATAAATGGTCAAGCAGGCGACGCTAACGGCGGTTAATGCTTCCATTTCCACCCCAGTTTTATGAGTGACTTTCACGGTGGCGGTCACGGTAATGCTATGATGGGCATCATCGTATGCAAAGCTTAGACCAATTTTATCTAAGGGCAGGGGGTGACAAAGGGGAATCAGGTCGTGGGTGCGTTTGGCTGCCATGATACCAGCAATATGAGCGGTTTGAGTAATGCTGCCTTTTTTGGTCATACCATCAGCAGCTTTGATTTGCTTATAGATGTCCGCAGGAAAAACGACCTGTCCGCTTGCATGGGCTTCTCTGGTACTAGCCGTTTTACCACTCACATCGACCATGGTGATATCACCGTCGCTATCTAGATGCGATAAGCCAGACTGGTTACTTGGTAGCTTAGTTGCTTGTTTGGTCGCTTGGTTGTTGTCTTTTTGACTATCGCTATTCATTCTTTATTTCTCTTAAAGGGCTCATTTTTCTTAAAGTTGCTTTCTTTAACCAAACCTTTAAATAAACCTTTTTATAAGTTGTTCAAGGCTAAACAAGCACGGGCAAAATCTTTAGGCCTATTAAAATTGGTTAACGCTTGCCATGCTTTGGTAAAGGGTACAGGCTGCACAATCGGCTTAATAAATTTCATTACTTGCCGCTGTCCGTCGTCAATATATTGCTTTAACTCAGTCTCAATACTTAAACGATATAAACCTAATAATGGATATAAATGACTGTCATCGGTCAGGCAAATGACAGACTTGTCGTCAGCTTGCGTGATATAAGGTTGCAGTTTTTGCCATAAATCGCTGATAGGAATCAAGCTATCACAGCTAATGACCAGTAGCCAAGATTGCTGCCAGTTTGCGTTTTTCGTTAATGGGTTTGAACTTGCCAAACGCTTTAATGATTGCAGCGCTGCCTCAATCGCTACCAACGCGCCGCCGGTTTCAATCGGTTTATCATCTTTTTTAGAAACACTTTTACTAGAAAGAGTGTTAGTAGAAAGATAATCAGTAATATGGAAAATTGGCGACGGCAGTTTTTTCTTAGACAAATCTGCATTGACGCTAAAACCACGTCCGTTATCAGCAATCATAATAGGTAGATTGCTCATCATCGCAGCGCTTAATTCAAGCGCTTGTCTGACATGATAATCAAGCAAACGCTCAGCTGTTGGCAAGATAAGCTCAGCTTTTGGCGACCCCATACGTTTGGAGGCGCCGCCTGCTAAGATAACGATACCGGCTAAGCGGCTGAGTTCATCAGCTTTGATTAAGCTGTCTGCAACTTCCAGCATCAATCAATCGTGACCTGGATTGGTGCGCATAAAGTGCGGCACAAAGTTACAAGGGCGCGTGCGGCTATCGAGCTGCTCTTGTAAGATACCTTCCCACGCAGTGCGGCAAGCACCTGACGAACCGGGCAGGCAAAAAATGCCCGTACCGTTTGCCATACCAGCAACGGCGCGAGATTGGATGGTAGACATGCCGATATCGTCTTTTGAGATTAAGCGGAACATTTCGCCAAAGCCATCGACTGATTTATCAAATAATACGCCAACCGCTTCTGGCATACTGTCGCGGATATAAAAACCAGTACCGCCCGTGGTGATAATAGCGTGCACATCTGGGTCGGCAATCCAGTTACTGATGACGGCTCTGATTTTATAAATGTCATCAATTATCAGTTGACGATCTGCCAGCTGATGCCCTGCTGCGGACACTTGGTCGACCAAATATTGCCCTGAGGTATCTTCTGCAAGAGTACGACTGTCAGAAACCGTTAAGATGGCGATATTAAGCGGGGTAAAGGGTGCTTGCAGCTTACTCATGAATGTTCCTTAATAAATACGCTTGTGGTAAAAAATGAAAAATTTGATTATTAGTATATTTTTGATTCTAACCGCCAATCATCGACAAGTTATTCATCATGCCGCTGTTTGATTCGTGAAGATGATGATGCTCAGGTTTAATCGGCATAAAGCTGTGCAAGGTATTCACAAGCCCGGCCACATCGTCTTGCTCGAGATACGGACGAATATCGTAGTTACCTTGGTCGAATAGACACAGATGCACCTTACCTTGGCTACTAACCCGCAGACGATTGCAGCTGTCACAGAAGTGGGCAGCATAAGGGGCAATCATACCGATACGGCCTTTATAATCTGGATGGCTATATTCTATCGCTGGACCGTCATTGCTGCCACGGACATGGGTTTGCCAGCCGTGCTTGATTAGATAATTGGTGATGATGTCAGACTGTGCGTGCTGGGCAAAAAACAAATCGCTGTTGTCACTGGTCTGCATAAATTCAATAAAGCGGTAAGTAACGGCTCTGTCTTTGACATAGTCGATCGCATTCATTAGATTTTCAAAGGCGGTTTCTGCCATTAAAATACTGTTTATTTTTAGCTTAATATCTGTGGTCGCAAGTAAGGTATCCATATCAGCCAACAGCTGCGGCAACATATCAAAGCCTGTCATCTTATGAAAAGTCGCGGCATCAAAGCTATCCATACTGATATTGATTTGATTCAGTCCAGCCGCTTGCCAAGCAGCCAAATGCTTGCCAAGCTTATAGCCATTGCTGGTCATAGCAACCGTTTCAATGCCTTCGGTGTTTTTGATGATTTTAATAATGTCTACCACGTCACGGCGTATAGAAGGTTCACCGCCGGTAATCCTGACTTTTTTGGTGCCAACTTGGGCAAAGCTGCGGATTAAGGTAGCAATTTCAGTGACGCTGAGCTCGTTTTGTGGGGGTTTGCCTTGATAGCCATTTGGCAGGCAATATTCACAGCGAAAATTACAAAAATCAGTAATCGATAAACGCAAATAGGTAAGACGTCGTGCGAAACCATCGGTTAATGGTTGAGAGAGCGTGACCGGAGAAGACGTCGACGAGAGAGCTGTTTTCGACGACAAGTCACCGTCAAAAATAGCAGGTGCAGCGGCAGGCGAGTACAATTGCACATTGCCTGCGTTGGGGGTAAGATGGTTCATAGATGATTACCATTAATATTAAGTATAGTGTGTACTTTTAGGCGTTGCCTCAGGTTGTGAGTGGAAAATTCTATTTATAGTTAATTATGACAGCTTGCGCGCAAATAACCATTCACCGTAAGTGAGCTAAAAACTACCACCAAAGTAGTAGATAGCACTTGATAGTAAACCCTCAGTTTCTCACGATTAATGGCATAAAGAGTTATTAACTATGTAACCATTAAGTCACTATGTAAGGATTAATAGTGCAGCCCTTATTAATAACGCAGCGCTTAACTATATAACCAAGAAAAAGACTGAACTAATACTTGCTCGCCAGCGGCTACATTGCCAGAATCTTGCGCCAAGACAATAAAGCAATTGGCGTGGCTCAGCTGTTTGATACGGTGCGATTGCTGCTTGCTAAAGCTTTCCACTTCAAAATCGCCGGCTGCATTCTGCGACATAATGCCCCTTTGAAAGTCCATTCGTCCGGCTGATTTTTTGATATCGTTTTTAAGGGTGGCGGTCAGGCTAAGCTGCATGGGTCGCTCTTGGGGCGCAGCGCCTGCCATTTGCCACAAAGCGGGAATGACAAATTGTAAGCTGCCAACGACAGTTGATAGGGGATTGCCGGGTAAACCAAAGTATAGTACCGGCTTGGCAAGATTTTGCGTCAACTCGCCAAAGACAAACGGTTTGCCGGGTTTCATGGCGACTTTATAATGATTAATCTGCCCCAGCTGCTCAATGACGGTGGTTAAAAAGTCATAGTCACCAACCGATACGCCAGCGGTAGAGATAAGGACGTCGCACTCTTGCATCGCTTGGGTTACGGCAGCGGTGGTTTTATCTAAATCATCAGCAATGATGCCATAATCGCGAACAGTAACGGGTAAGCTTGAGAGTAAGGTTTTTAGCGTCGGGGTGTTGGAATTATAGATTTGCGCTAGGCTGGTTAGCTCATTGCCAATCGCCACCAATTCATCGCCTGTTGCAAGTACACCAACGATTAAAGGCTGATAAACATCGACCTTATCAAAGCCTAAATTCGCTAATAGGCTGATATCAGTAGGATTTAAGCGTTTACCCTTTTGTAATACCACATCCCTAGCTTCAATCTCTTCGCCTTGCTTACGGATATTGTCATTAGGATTAGCAGTTTTGCTAAGCGTCATATCATAAGGCTTTGATTTATCAATACGGTCTTTTATAGCGGCAAAATTGGTGTTTTCTTGCATGACGACCGTATCACAGCTGTCAGGAACGACGGCACCCGTAAAGATACGCACCCCTTGTCCTGCGACAATGTCACCATTATAAGGACTGCCCGCTTGCGACTCACCGACGATTGCAATCGTGCTTTCGGCGTCAAGCGTACTGCCTTGTGCCAACGCATAACCATCCATCGCCGACAGATTTTGTCTAGGGATAGCAAACGGCGAGACGATATCTGTTGCCAAGATCTGATTGCGACTGTCTAATAAATCGTAGCTTACGACGTCTCTTCTGCTGAGCGGAAAATCGTCATTGTTATACGTTTCTATACGCTGCGTTATTTTTGCGGTAAGCCCTGCGACAGTAATCATAAATCCCTACTTATTTTATTTATATATATTGAACTGATATTGAACTGAGATAGCTATTTAGCTTATACAACGACTAGGGCGTGTCTTCAATTCAATCGATGGACATCTAAATGGGCTAAAAATGGCTAAATTTTGCCAAACTTCATCAAATAGCTAGGTAATATCCCGATATTAACGGCGCTATTTTCCTTGTTTGACTGCAATTTATCTCATTTTTATCACCATTTTTAAAATGTAGACACGCCCTAAAGTCATCTAGCTATCGAGATGGTATAACCTAACAAGATACGTTATACCATACGAGCTATTTTATATCATCACTACCTATCATAATGCGGCTTTATCATATGAAAATTAATTGAATGAAAATAGATTGTTTAGCCGCGGAATATGTTTTCTTGTTCAAGTGACATCTCGATACCTTCGATATCGGCATCATTTGCTAAGGTAAATAAGTAATCGCACAAGGATTGGTGAAAGGCTTGTTGGCTCAGCTTATTATGAATGGCAGGGCTGACTTGCTCATAAGTCATCTGAATGCCAGGCTCTTTGGTTAGCACGTCGACAACATGAAAACCATAACGGCTCTCGATAGGGCTTGGTGCCAGTCCTGCATCCATTTTAAATAACGCGCCTTCAAATTCTGGTACAGTCTGACCTTTATTAATAATACCAAGCTCGCCGCCTTGCTCTTTTGATGGGCAAGCTGAATGCTGGCGCGCCAGTTGGATAAACTCGGCATCGGGGTTGGCATTGTTTTTGATTTGTTCGATAAATTCGTAAGCGGTTTTTTTAAGTTTTAATCGCTCATCGCCGTCTTCTGGCGGACATGCCAACAAAATATGACGGACATTCATAATAGGGTCGGTCTTAAAGTCAGTGATATTCTGCTTATAATAGCGCTCGCAGGTTGCCATATCGGGCATCGTTGCTTGCACGTTTTTTTCTATTAATTCAGAGATGGCTTTTTCTTCATCGTCAAGCCATGCTGTCTCGCCAAGGCTTGGCTCATCTAAAACGGCAAGGCGCAAGAGTTCACGCACCACCAAAGCTTGCGTCGCTAAAAACACCGCATCTTCTTTATTTGGGGCAGGGTGGTATTGCAGCTCTTGGGCAATCGTGGTTCTATCTATCATCACGCCATTGACGGTCACCGATGGCAACTCATCACGGCTAGAGGCAATCAGATTTTTATGGTTGCTGCGCTCTTCTGCCATGGCTTTTTCGATAAACTCTTGGTCAGAATGCGGTTTTTGCAAATCATTTAAGGTTGGCATAACCCGCAAGATATCATCACCACGACCCGTCGGAGCATGGCTATGACCATGATGATTGTCACTATGCCCATGAGTGTGTTGATGGTTTGCATGGTCGGCTGGATTATAAGTACTGACAGTCATGGCGTTACTCCACTAAGGGTTTTGGTAATAGAAATTTTAAAATACGATATCATGTTACTGAGAAAAATATGGCTAATAAAAATTCGCTTTAAAACAAGTTTTATGAAAACTATAAGACTTAAGACTATTTGTAAAAGTCTAAACAAAAAAATAGAGTCACCTTTAAATATTTACTCACTAATGAAGCGTTTAAAGGTGGCTCTATGGCAATTGCACACTGACTTTATATCTCCTTAATAAAGCATCGAGCGTATTTTTCGCACCCTCAATACTTTATTAAATGGATCATTTAAGCCAGCTCTAGGCTCATTTTAGGGCCAAACGGCTCATAATGAACGCTATCAACGCCGTGGTCTAAGTCCATTAAGCCGTCGATGATGCTTTCCATAAATATCATAGAACCACAGACATAAATATCAGCAGGCTTCGGTAAATTAGCAAGCCATGCTTCATCTAGGATTTGCCCAGCTTCAAAGTAGAAAATGTGCTTTTCTACGTTGTCGGCGGCGGCAAGTAATTCGTTAACTTTACTATCAAAGGCATGATGCTCTTTATTCTGACAAGCATAAACCCAAACGATAGGGCGTTTTGGATTGGCGGTGACTTGCGCCTCTAACATCGACAAAATCGGGGTGACACCAACGCCTGCGCTCACCAGTACCAACGGAATATCATTTTGTTGAATTAAGTCTTGGTTGAGCTCAAAATCACCAGCGGGTGCAGATAATAAAATCGTATCGCCAACGTCTAAGTGATCATGTAAGTGGTTTGATACCAAGCCATAATGCTCATTACGGTTGTCGCGTCTAACGGCAAATTGGATGCCTTTATCGCTCGTGGCTGAGTATAAAGAATAATGACGTAGAGCAAGATGGTCGCTGTCTTCTGGGTCGGTTTTGACCGTGATGTATTGACCGGCGGTCAGGCTTAATTTGCTTAAATCAATATCGTCGTTCACGGGAACGACAGTAAAGGCGGCGATATCTGTCGCGGCTTCTACTTTTTCAGTGATTGTAAACGGTGCAAAGCCTTCCCACATTTCTTGCTCATACATGGTTTTTTCTAGCTGAATAAAAACATCAGCAATTTCATCATAGGCTTCAGTCCACGCATCGATGATGTCATCGTTGGCGGCTTCGCCCAATACTTCTTTGATAGCGCCTATTAAGTGATGACCAACAATCGGGTAGTGCTCGGGCAAAATTTGCAAGGCGCGGTGTTTGTGACTGATTTGCGTGACTTGCGGTAGTAGTACAGCCAATTTGTCCAAGTGCTTTGCCGCGGCCAAAACTGTCATGGCTAGTGCAGTCTGCTGACGGCCTAGTTTTTGGTTGGTTTCGTTAAAGATATCTAAGAGTTCAGGGTGTTGGTTGAACATGTTTTTATAAAAGACGGTCGTAATTGCTGTGCCATGCTCCTCAAGTACAGGAACGGTTGCTTTTACGATCTCTAGTGTTTTTGGTGACGCCATGGTGGATCCTTTAGTGATTTACACAGTGATAAGTTTAGAAGCGTTAGCTCAATAAATGAGCGTATTAACCTTGATTAAACTGCTTTAAAAAACGCTGGGATTGAGCGTTTAGCGGTCTAATAATTAATATTTTACCATAAGATTCATTAGAAATGAATCTTATGGTATCGTAGCTTTATCTAAACTTGAATGCTGTATCACTATTGTGGCTATTTCTATTGGCAACGTTTCTATTGCGAACGTTTCTCTCTCACAATCTGATAACGGCGACCGAAATACCAAATTGGTGCACTGATAATATGAATAAGCCGTGTGAACGGGAATATCGCAATCAGTGTGATACCGAGCGCCATATGCAGCTGATAAATCAAGTCAGTCTGCTCAATACGTGCCGCTGCTTGCCAAGGTCTTAAAATGGTGATGTCTTGTGCCCAGCCGGCCAAATTCATCATGGTATAACCATCTAAATGCTTGACTGAGGTAAAGATAGAAATTAAGCCAAGATTAAGCTGAATAAATAACAATACCAGTACCAGCTTGTCTGAGAACGTCGAGGTGTGTGAGATACGCTCATCGGTAAAGCGTCGCCATAGCAGCATGACCAGACCAAACCAACAAAATACCCCTGCGATACCACCGACGACCACCGCTAAAATCTGCTTATGACCGGCGCTAATAAAGCGGTCGTAAAGAAAGTGCGGCGTCAACATCCCAAATAAATGCCCAAGTAACACGACGATAATACCGACGTGGAAGAGGTTGCTGGCAAGGCGCATGTTTTTGCTTCTGAGCATCTGCGTTGAGCCCGATTTCCATGAATACTGAGATAAATCAAAACGTACCCAAGTACCAATGATTGCAATGGTCAACGCAATATACGGATAAACACCAAAAAGGAAGATTTGTAGCCAATTGAGGTTGGCGACAGACTGTACACTCGGATCTGCAATATTCATGTCATCTCTCCTTATTATTGTTTAACCGGTTGGCTGGTTTTAAAATCGACCCAATGTACAGGGGCATCGACCGTATTTGTCGCGGGAGTGGTTCGAACCCCCGCTTTGGCCGCAAGATTTTGGGTGCTTGTTTGTGATGGGCAGCGATCTTCTTGCTGCGCATCCAAAAACGTCACCACTTCCTCTTCCCATTCTTTATCTAGCGCCTCAAAAGTATCATCGCGCTGCTCTTTGCTGATTTGCTCTTGATACTCTTCAACGATAGCAAGTGGCTTGCCAGCGATTTGCAATAGCGCATTAAAGCAGCCTTGATAAATACTGCCGCGATCCTCTAATCGGGCAGCAAGCAGGGCGATAATATGGCTGACATCGGCAATATCCATACGAATCTGAATATCGTCATTAATCACCGACGCTTGATAGGCTAAAAACTCAAGGTATAAAGGCAGATAGTCGGGCAATTCTTTAACGCTAATCTCAAAGCCGGCTGCTTCATATTGACCCATCAAATCGACCATCGCTTGACCGCGATCACGCGATTCGCCGTGTACGTGCTCAAACAACCACAGCGATAGCGAACGACCGCGCTCAAACAAACCGTCATAACGCGCTTGTGCTTCAAGGCAGCCGGTATCAATTAAATCTTCGATTAAGTCGATGATTTGCGTGCGTACTTCTGGGCTAATCAGCGTCGAGCGCGCGACAATCTCGGTACAATCGGCGAGGGTATCACCACTAAATAGCTCATTGTTTGGATAATCTATCAGCAAGCTTAATACTTTGAGCAGCTTCAAGTCCGAAGCACCGATAGTCGGGGGCGTCATAGGCTCAGGCACGGAATGACTGTTAGGAAATTGAGTAGTTTGCATCTTATGACTCCCACTTTTGGACAGTATCGATGAAATCACGGCGATTGGCTTTACGTTGTCCAAACATGCTGTTGTCAGAATGTCCTGAACAGCCTTCGCCAAAGGTGAAGCCGCAACCGTTACGCTCAGCAAAAGCGTCACTTAAGGCTTCTTCGCGGTGCGCGGTTGGAATCACAAAACGGTCTTCGTAATTGGCGATTGCCAAGTAGCGATACATCTCTTCTACTTGCAGTTTGGTCAGACCAACATCGTCCAAGATACTTTGCACTTCTTGTTTTTCTACCAATTGCATACGCTTATAACTACGCATGGCAAGTAGGCGTTTTAGCGCCAAACGTACTGGCTCTTCATCGCCCGCGGTTAGCATGTTGGCAAGATAGCGCAGCGGGATACGTAAGCTGTCGACGTCTGGAATCAGACCATCCATACCAACTTTACCGGCTTCGGCGGCGTTTTGAATTGGTGATAATGGCGGTACATACCAAACCATCGGTAGCGTACGGTACTCAGGATGCAGTGGCAGAGCAAGTTTCCAATCCATCGCCAGCTTATAAACTGGCGAGCGCTGAGCTGAATCGATCACCGATTGTGGTACACCGTCTTTTAACGCTTGGGCGATGACCGCAGGATCATTAGGATCTAAGAATACATCCAACTGTGCTTGATACAAATCTTGCTCGTTAGGGGTGCTAGCGGCTTCGGCGATTTTGTCCGCATCATAAAGTAGGACGCCTAAGTAGCGAATACGGCCAACACAGGTTTCAGAACAAACCGTTGGCAGACCAGCTTCAATACGCGGATAACAGAAGATACATTTTTCAGACTTGCCCGATTTCCAGTTGTAGTAAATCTTTTTGTACGGGCAGCCTGAGATACACATACGCCAGCCGCGGCATTTTTCTTGGTCAATCAAGACAATGCCGTCTTCTTCACGCTTATAAATCGCGCCGCTTGGGCATGACGCCACGCAGGTTGGGTTCAAGCAATGCTCGCACAGACGCGGCAAGTACATCATAAAGGTGTTTTCGTACTGGCCGTAAATATCGGCTTGGATATTGTCAAAGTTTTTATCTTTACGGCGTTTTTCAAACTCTGAGCCGAGGATCTCTTCCCAGTTCGGACCCCACTCAATCTTTTGCATACGCTTGCCAGTAATGGCTGAGCGCGGGCGGGCGATAGGCGAGTAATTACCGAGCGGAGCAGTATGCAGATGCTGATAATCAAAATCAAAGGGTTCGTAATAATCATCAATCTCTGGTAAGTCAGGGTTGGCAAAAATATTTGCCAACACGCGGAACTTACCACCGATACGCGGGTTTATCGTGCCGTTGGCGTTACGTATCCAGCCGCCGTTCCATTTATTTTGATTTTCCCACTCTTTGGGATAACCGATACCAGGCTTTGACTCAACGTTGTTGAACCACGCGTATTCCATACCTTCGCGGCTGGTCCAAACGTTTTTACAGGTGACCGAGCAGGTGTGACAACCGATACATTTATCGAGGTTAAGCACCATGCCGACTTGTGAACGAATTTTCATGGGGTGTGCTCCAAGCTTTTGTATAAAAGCAATTAATATAAGTACTTATCAGTAGCAATGTATAAACGTGCTATTAACCATCAAGGGTGGTTGGCAATGGGCGTGGTAATGAGTCATCTGGTTTTTCTTCCAACCAATCGATTTTCGACATTTTGCGAATCACCACAAACTCATCACGGTTACAACCGACAGTGCCATAGTAGTTAAAACCGTAAGACTGCTGCGCGTAGCTGCCAATCATGTGCGTCGGTTTTAGGATAGTACGGGTCACTGAGTTGTGAATACCGCCGCGAATACCGGTTTGCTGCGAGCCTGGAACGTTGACCAATTTTTCTTGGGCGTGGTACATCATCGTCATGCCTTCTTTGACGCGCTGACTAACGATGGCGCGCGCGGTAATGGCACCGTTAGCGTTAAAGACTTCAATCCAGTCGTTATCGACGATACCGGCTTTTGCAGCATCGACTTCTGATAACCACACACAAGGACCACCGCGGCTCAATGTCAGCATGAGCAAGTTTTCAGAGTAAGTACTATGAATACCCCATTTTTGGTGCGGTGTTAAAAAGTTCAGCACTATCTCTTTATTACCATTGGGCTTGGTATTTTGGATAATCTCCGTCGTCTTGGTATCGATAGGCGGACGATACTGCTGCATTTGCTCACCAAACGCCTGCATCCAAGGGTGATCTTGATAAAACTGTTGACGACCGGTAATCGTACGCCAAGGAATCAGCTCATGGACGTTGGTATAACCGGCGTTATAGCTCACTTCATCAGATTCAATACCCGACCACGTCGGGCTTGAGATGATTTTACGTGGCTGCGCGACGATATCTTTAAAGCGAATCTTTTCATGCTCACTGGATTTGGCCAAATGCGTATGGTCGCGACCGGTAAATTCAGACAGTGCCGCCCAGCCTTTAACGGCAACGTGGCCATTGGTTTCAGGGGCCAGCATCAAAATCATCTCAGACGCATTCACCGCGGTATTTAGACGAGGACGACCTTCAGAGATACCCGGCTCAGTGACACGGTGGTTTAAATCACCCAGTTGTTTGACCTCGGTTTTCATGTCCCAATTCAAACCTTTTGAGCCATTGCCCAGTTTTTCTAGAGCCGGACCCATAGAGGTGAATTTCTTATAGGTATTAGGATAGTCGCGCTCAACGATTTTAATCATTGGGCAGTTTTTACCAGGAACCGGTTTTTCGCCAGCCGTTTTCCAGTCGGTGCCACCAAATGGCTGCGCAAGCTCGCCTGGGCTATCATGCTGCATAGGCAGAGTAACCACATCGGTTTCCACGCCCAAATGACCTTTTGATAGCTCAGAGAAGCTCTTAGCAATGCCTTTATAAATCTCCCAATCCGATTTAGATTCCCAAGCAGGGTCGGTGGCGGCAGTTAATGGGTGAATAAACGGGTGCATGTCTGAGGTATTCATGTCGTCTTTTTCATACCAAGTCGCGGTCGGCAGGACGATATCAGAGTACAAACAGGTCGAGGACATCCGGAAATCAAGCGTTACGACCAAATCAAGCTTGCCAGTAGGGCCTTTTTCTACCCAATCGACTTCTTTTGGCTGCAAATGACCCGTCGGGTTTTCTTCGTTAAGCAGACCGTTTCTGGTGCCCAAGAAGTAATGGAGCATATATTCATGACCCTTACCTGATGAACCCAAGAGGTTTGAGCGCCAAATAAACATATTGCGCGGGAAGTTCACCGGGTTGTCGGGTGATTCACAAGCAAAGCGTAAGCTGCCGTCTTCTAATGAGTCGACCACATACTCTTCTACGTCTTTACCGCTGGCTTTTGCGGCGGCGGCTATGGTCAATGGATTACGGTTGAGCTGCGGCGCTGATGGTAACCAACCTGCGCGCTCTGCTTGGATGTTGTAATCAAGCATGTGCTCTGGGAAGAATTTTTTATTGGCATTTGGCGAGAGAATCTCATGAGCTGAGATGGTTTCATGACGCCACTGTGAGCTGTGCTCATAAAAGAAGCTGGTACCGGCCATTTGGCGCGGTGGACGATGCCAATCAAGAGCAAAGGCAAGGGGTAACCAGCCAGTTTGTGGGCGCAGTTTTTCTTGACCAACATAGTGCGCCCAGCCGCCGCCAGATTTGCCGATACAGCCGCACAGCATGAGCATATTAATCACGCCGCGATAGTTCATATCGAGGTGATACCAGTGGTTCATACCCGCACCGATGATAATCATCGATTTACCATGGGTTTTATGGGCGTTTTCAGCAAACTCGCGAGCCACTTGAATCACGCGCTCACGGCTAAGACCAGTAATTACTTCTTGCCAAGCTGGCGTGCCCGGTACGCTTGCATCGTTATAATCATCGGTGACGTGCTCGCCGCCGACGCCATTGTCAACACCAAGGTTGGCCACGGTTAAATCAAATACTGTCGCAACGATGGCGGTGCTGCCATCGGCAAGGGTAATGGTTTTGCAAGGGACGGTTTTTTGCTGGATAGGCTCGCCTGGCACCGAGGTAAAATGCGGATGATCCACATGACCAAAGTAGTCAAAGCCCACGACACAAGTCTCAGCGCTGTCTTTTAAGGTAAGCGTCAGATCGATGTCTTCGCCTGTGGTGCCGTTCTTTTGCTCAAGATTCCACTTGCCTTTTTCGCCCCAACGGTAGCCGATTGAGCCCAGCGGAGAAACCAATTCGCCGTCATTATTTAAGGCGATGGTTTTCCATTCAGGATTGTTTTCTTGACCCAAGTCATCGACCAAGTCAGAAGCACGCAGGTAGCGACCCGCACGGCGCGCGCCATCTTCACCTTCTAGCATTACAAGCACCGGCAAATCGGTATAACGCTTGGCGTAGTCTAAGAAATAATCACTTGGCTGCTTGAGGTAAAACTCTTTGATAATGACATGACAAAACGCCTGCGCCACTGCCGCATCTGTACCTTGTTTAGGATTGAGCCATAAGTCGGTCAGCTTAGAGATTTCTGCATAGTCAGGGGTGATAGAGACGGTTTTGGTACCTTTATAACGTACTTCGGTAAAGAAATGCGCATCTGGCGTCCGCGTTTGCGGCACGTTTGAGCCCCACGCGATGATATAATCAGAGTTGTACCAATCGGCTGATTCTGGTACGTCGGTTTGCTCGCCCCAAACCATCGGTGATGACGGAGGTAAGTCACAATACCAGTCATAAAATGACAAACAAACACCGCCGATAAGCGACAAATAGCGGCTACCAGAGGCGTAACTGACCATCGACATCGCAGGAATCGGCGAGAAACCAATAATGCGGTCCGGCCCAAAGGTTTTAGCGGTATAAACGTTGCTGGCAGCGATGATTTCGTTGACCTCTGCCCATGTTGAGCGAATAAAGCCACCAAGACCACGCTTAGATTTATACTGTTCAGCTTTGATAGGGTCTTGAACGATACTGCCCCAAGCATCGACAGGGTCAGGATACTGAGCTTTGGCTTCGCGCCATAATTTTAGTAGGGGTTTACGTACCTTTGGATATTTGACACGGTTGGCAGAGTACATATACCAGCTGTAGCTTGCGCCGCGAGGACAGCCGCGTGGTTCATGGTTTGGTAAGTCAGGGCGGGTTTCAGGATAGTCGGTTTGCTGGGTTTCCCACGTCACCAAGCCGTTTTTGACATAAATCTTCCACGAGCAAGAGCCGGTACAGTTGACCCCATGCGTTGAGCGCACAATTTTGTCATACTGCCAACGGCTACGATACACGTTTTCCCAGTCACGAGACTCATCACGCGTCTCGCCATGCCCATCGGAAAATTCGCCCTGTTTACGTTTAAAAAAACGGAATTGGTCGAGTAAATGGCTCATTTCGCTATCCTCTGTTTTATTGCCTATGGTGTATCTAAAGCTGAGTGCCGCATGCTGGTATCGTCGTACTTGACTCGATATTGGTATGCACCTAAGCCGTAAATATTATTTCAATAGCGTCATTTTAAGTAAGCCATAGCACCCTTACTATCCGCTAACATGAGCAGAGCACTACCACCTTAGTAGTAGCTGCTAAAAATAAAAGCACTGGAAAATGGCGGCTAAATAGCTGCTCAGTGACGGCGTGTGACGCTGATTGTTAAGCCAATCATGAGCAGTAAAAATTTAAAATAAAAAAAGTGCTACTTACATGGGCAAGTAGCACTTTATAGATTTAGTTTTGCTTGTATAAAAGTCGCTTTAAAGGACTTATAACACAGCCGTTTTAGCAAGGAATCTCAGCATTCGGGCGGCTGTAAAACCACCAAGTTAATGCAATACAGAGGACATAAAAGATGATAAGTGTGATAAAGGTGCCATCTATTCCCAGTCCTGACCCGAACATTTTGGGCACAAAGAACGCACCATAGGCGGCAACGGCTGAGGTAAAGCCGACCACTGCTGCTGACTCTTTACGTATCTCGACAAACAACTCTTCTGTCCCCGCTTTTTCAGGCTCACGGCGGTCATGAAAGGTTCTAAAAATAACCGGAATCATGGTAAAGGTTGAGCCGTTTCCGATACCGGTGGTGATAAAGAGCACCATAAAGGAGATAAAGTAGCCGACAAAGCTGCCATCACTGGTCTCACTAGGTAAGAAGTACATCACTGCCAATACCGCCAATACCATCACGATATAGTTCCAGAATGTAACCTTTGCGCCGCTGGTTTTATCAGATATCCAGCCCCCTAATGGGCGAAATAGCGCACCAACCAAAGGCCCTAAAAAGGCAAATTTAAGTGCGTCAATAGCAGGGAAGGAGTTTTTAATCAACATCGGGAAGGCAGCAGAAAAGCCAATAAAAGAGCCAAACGTCGCCATGTAAAGAATACACATAATCCAGTTATGTTTGCGTTTAAAGATAACCGATTGGTCTTTAAACGAGGCTTTAGCGGTGGCAATGTCATTCATGCCAAACCATGCCAATGCAGCAAACAGCAGGATAAAAGGCACCCAAATAAAGCCCGCGTTTTGGAGATAAAACAATCGACCGCTGTCAGATACTTGCGGGTCGCCGCCCAAGCTACCAAAGGCACCAACCAAGATAATCATCGGTACCACAAACTGCATCACCGAGACGCCCAAATTACCCAAACCAGCGTTTAGCCCAAGCGCTGTACCTTGTTCGGCTTTTGGATAAAAGAACGAAATATTGGACATAGACGACGCAAAGTTACCACCGCCAAAGCCGCACAGCAGCGCGATAATGGCAAATATAATAAACGGTGTATCAGGGTTTTGTACCGCAAAACCCATCCATAACGCGGGTATTAATAAAGATAAGGTGGATATCGCTGTCCAACGACGTCCACCAAAAATAGGTACCATAAAAGAATAAAAAATCCGCAGCGTCGCCCCTGACAGCCCCGGTAATGCAGCCAGCCAAAATAGCTGTCCGCCATCAAAAGCAAAGCCAATCTCTGGCAAGCGCACGATGACCGCGCTCCATACCATCCATACTGCAAACGCCAATAGCAAAGATGGAATAGATATCCATAAATTTCGCGTGGCGACTTTTTTGCCGCCGCCTTGCCAAAAATCTTCTACTTCAGGTCGCCAGTCAGTAATGAGCGTACCACCTTTGAAGTTGTATTTATTGCCCATACTCTTCCTCACTTATTGTCTTTATAAAAAATAAGTATTTATAAAAAATGATAACTCACGGTACTTTGTTATCGGGATAATGAGTATTCATACATAGTGGTATACTGATGGCTAAAAGGGGTATAGTAGTCATAGAATTATTACCAAAAGTTTGGTTTTTTTTATGATTAATAAGCGCATTTGTTATTTTGAATACGGATGGTTTTGAATGTCGACGGTTTTAAAATGAACGATTCTAATAGTGTTATTTATCCCCTGTTTTCGCTAATTTGCTAGGTGAATGCCATTCATGAGGTCTAAACAACACAGACAGTCTTTATCGCTGCATGCTTGGGGCGCTATTTTGATCATAGCCACCTTGGCGGTGATGTCTACGCTAGGAAGTGGCGCGCTGGCATGGGTAGCAAGGTCGGATGCTGAGGCCATTAATGTGGCAGGTTCGGTGCGTATGGCAACTTACCGACTCAATTTTCAGATAGCGACGGATTTTTCAGATGACCATCCTTTTAGTCCAAGTTTACATGTTGGACAAAACAGCGTAGGCGATAAAACCAATGCGCAGAGCGCCAAACAGGATAAATTAGACTTTGCCAATAAAACGACCGCTGAAAAGGTAGATATTCTCAGCCGCGATATGGAAAATCGTCTCGAAGAATTGCAGGTCTATCAGCTAACGAGCGCCAATCGACATGTGCGCATCAATGAGCAGCTTAAAGAGATAAAAGAGCAGTGGTATCAAGATTTAAAGCCAGCGTTATTGGCGCAAGATAAGCAAGGGTTTTATAGCGTCTCGTCGCGTTATATCGAAGATGTCAATGACTTCGTCGGTGAGCTGCAATACCGAAACGAGCAGCGCCAGACATGGCAACAAAACTTACAAATCCTCTCATTGCTGCTTATCGCTATTATCGTATTAATCGGCATGCGCCGTTTGCAAAAATCGGTACTGCTGCCCATTCAGCAATTGATTAAAGCCAATAACCAATTCAAACGAGGGCAGACTCAGACGCGTGTGTGCATCAAGGGCTACCGAGAATTTGAAGTATTGGGCAGCTCATTTAATGACATGGCGGGCACGATTGAAACCTATCAGCGCTCGCTTGAGAGTGAAGTACAAATAAAAACTCAGCATTTGGTCAAAGCCAATCAAGTGCTATCGCTGTTTTATGACTTTTCAAAATCGCTGACCACCAGCCAAGTGAGCTTATACCAGCTCGATGACTTGATTGCAGACTTTAGCAAGGCGCTGCCGCATTTAGAATTTACCTTATGTATTCAAAATAAATATATCACCAATAAAAATGCTATCGTGCTGCACGGCGAAAAAATGAAAGAGCTGTGCAAAAAGCTGAGCTGTGAAAGCTGTGGCATTAAAAATGGCGAACATACCAAGTCTTATCCTATCGTCCATCAACAAGAAACCTTTGGGGAATTACGCGTACGTCCAAAGTCGACGCTGGTGATGAATCGCTCTTTTGTCACGGATGGCGACGATAATGCTGATAATCATAGTAATATAACACCAGAACAGCGTATTCAAATGACCGAAGCGGGCAGCATTTTCCCGTTTGTCAGTGCCGAGTTGGATGCGCAAAATGACGAGCTGATTGTGGCGCTGACCAATTTAATCAGTACCGCCTTATCACTGCGCAAACAAAGACAGCAAGAGCATCAGCTGATTTTGTTTGAAGAGCGCTCAACCATTGCCAGAGAGTTGCATGACTCCTTGGCGCAGTCGTTATCTTATTTAAAAATCCAAGTCAGCGTCCTTGAGCGACATCTAAAAAATGCGGGTAGCGAGCCAGTACAAGCGCCTGTCTATCAAAACATTGAGCAGATAAAAATAGGTTTGGGTTCCGCTTATCAGCAGCTAAGAGACTTGTTGGTGACGTTCCGCTTGACCATTGATAATGATAATTTTGATGAAGCACTACGTGATGCTGCCAGTGAGTTTGCCTCCAAGGGCGATTTTAATATGACCGTGCACAATCGAATTATGACGCTCAATTTAAGCGCCACTGAACAGATAGATTTGATACAGATTGCCAGAGAAGCGCTATCGAATATCAGCCGTCATGCCAAAGCAAAAAATGTAGAGATTCAATTGGCGTATGAGGACGGTGATAAATATATCGTCATGAGTATCATCGATGATGGTGTTGGCATGTCAGGAAGTGTCGATCAAACCCAACACCACGGCCTCATCATTATGAAAGAGCGCGCCCATAACATCGGCGGTGAGCTTATTGTCACAGACAATCAACCGCAGGGTACCATCGTCACGGTTAGATTTGCGCCCAACTTCTTTGATGAAAAAAATACCCAAGACGCTTATTTATAATCGAATAAAATTACTCTTTTAGATAATAGATTTATCATTTTCGCTGTTTTTACTTTGCCATTTTTTGATTTTTTAAGCAGTTTTTTTTGAGTAAGAGAGTTTTTGTACCATTTTTTCTAATTTGTGAGTATGTTATGAGCACTAAAGTTTATACCAGCACGTCGCCTGCGCGCCTACTATTGGTCGATGACCATCCGATGTTACGCCGCGGTATCTCTGAACTACTAAGCCTTGAGGACGATGTCGAAGTCGTTGGCGAAGCCAGCAACGGTCAAGAATCATTGGCATTTTTAGAAAATAACGACGTGGATTTGGTGATACTTGATCATAAAATGCCGGTACTGACCGGTATCGAAACTTTACGCGAAATAAAAGCCAGAAATATCAATACCAAGACCGTATTGTTCACGGTTTCAGATAGCGGTGAGGACGTCCAAGAGGCATTAAAATTGGGCGTCGATGGTTACTTATTAAAGGATATGGAGCCTGAGCTGATTATCATTGATATCAGAAAAATCCTGCGCGGCGAGCTGGTCATCAGTCCAAACCTTGCATCGATACTTGCCCAAACCTTGCGCACACCCAGTATCGAAGATATCGCCAGTAATTTGACCAGCCAAGAGCTGCAAGTGATTCAGATGATTGCTGAAGGGCTGAGTAATAAAATGATTGCCAATAATTTGGATATTGCCGAGTCGACAGTAAAAGTCCATGTCAAACATATCCTCAATAAAACGGGTCTGCGCACGCGTGTAGAAGCGGCGGTGTGGACGGTCAATCATTTATCTAAATAAAGAAAGCTTTAAGCGTGACTTCCTTATCCATTACTTCCTTGTTCATTAAAAACTTATGGATTTGCGTGTATGATGGTTATTGTTTATAAAGCTGCCTAGCAGTATAAACTCAACATGTAGAGAATTGAGAGGCGCTACAAAACCGAATACCTGCTGTAAGGATTTATGATGACATCTAACTTATTTGATCAAAAAACCGTTCATGCGACTGCTGAGGTCACTATTTGTAAAGACAGTGATTTGCGCGCCCTGACCGATAACTTACGGCAAGCGCATGATGTGATAAAAAATGACGCAGGGGAGTGGGTGTTACTACGCCATGCTGATGTGGTGGCGGCGGCTTTAGATGATAAGCGTTTTTCTAGTCAGGTGTCGCGTTTTTTGCAAGTACCCAATGGTTTGGACGGCGCAGAGCACGAGCATTTCAGGACGCTGATTGATAGCTACCTTAGTAAAGAAGCGCTAATGCCTTATGTCCCTGTGTTTAAAAAGGTCGCAACCGAATTAATGAGTGAGCTACCAAAAGGTAAAATGCTCAATGCAGTCGATGATATCGGCGCGGTATTTGCGGTCCGCGCGCAGTGCGCGTGGCTTGGCTGGCCTACTGAATTAGAACCGAAACTTTTACAGTGGATGCGCAATAATCACAGCGCTACTCGCTCAAAAGACGACGTAAAAATGGCAAAAGTCGCGCAAGACTTCGATGATATTATCCGCTCGGTGTTACAGCCGTACCGCAATACTGACGAAGTGGCTGGCATGTTTAAAGCGAGCACTGCTGAAAATAACACTGCTGGAAACAACATCGCTAAAAATAATATCGCTAAAAACAGCCTTGATATGAATAGCGTCACCGCTCAATTGTGCCGTGAGCGCATCGATGGGCGGGAGCTGAGCGAAGCCGAACTGGTGTCTATTTTGCGTAATTGGACTGGCGGCGATTTGGGGTCTATCGCTTTGTGTGTCGGCGTTATCATCGCTCATATTGTCAAGCATCCTGAGCAAGTAAATTTCTGGTCGCAGGCTACTGATAGCGAACTTGAGACTATTATCGACGAGGTATTACGAATTGATGATCCTTTCGTCTCAAACCGCCGTATCACTACGTGTCCCGTCTCTATTGGCGCGCATAAGCTACCTAAAGGCGCGCGTGTACAATTAAACTGGACATCAGCCAATCGCGACGAAGCGGTGTTTGGTGATAACAGTTTCGACCCTCAAAAGCATGCCGCTGCTAACGTGGTTTATGGTATTGGCAAGCACGTCTGCCCAGGGCGCCTGCTTGCTACTTGGCAGCTTAGAATTGCTACTCAAGCACTATTAGCCCATTTCACAGATATCACCTTAGCGGCGGGTTTTTCTTTGGAGCGTGAGCAGCCGCCCTTAGGTGGTTACAGTCATGTACCTGTGGTGTTAGGCTAGAGTAAATTGCGATAAGTGTAGCGTGCATTAAAAACCCACTTAACGTTTGCTAAGTGGGTTTTTGTTTTCGATAAAAAGCTATTATGAATAACTAATACCAAACCCAACAATTAAAGTTGCGCCCAAGCACGAGCAGTTAACGACCGAATTCTTTGTGGCTGTTTAAGCAAATTATTCCAAGCCAAGCAAGTGGCATCGACAATAGCCTCATAACTGTCATAACAACGATTAGATAGCTC
>NZ_LXWA01000038.1:0-40306 GCF_001652315.1 Psychrobacter sp. SHUES1
GTCAGCCACAATAGTTGTGGCGTTGTTAGCCCGTCTGTCACAAGCCTTGTTATTAGCATGCTTTGCTCGGTAACCTCGTAGGCTTTTATTGCGTCTAAGCTCTCTTGATATGGTACTGGGACTTCTGTTTAACGCCCTCGCTATAAAATTAATACTATGTTTTGCCCCTTTAAGGGCATAAATCTGGTATCGTTCACCTAGGCTTAGATGTGTATAGCTCATGGTTGCAATCTCACTTTGGTCGGTGGATAAAAACTTTGATGCTAGCGCATCTAGGTCTTTTTTTCACCTTGCATTTGGTATTGCACTTCATGTGTTAATCTAAGTTATTAAAAATAGAGTAATGCACGCTAAAAAGTTGATTAGCTATCAATTAAAAGTTAAAAAAATAGTCAGCACGTAAAACGCTCACTGACTATTTTTCTAACAAATTTAAATACGCCTAAAGCATACTTAGTTAAACCTTAAGCTTATCACCTACCATACCTTTTATGGTACTTAGAATGTCAGCCGGTAATACCACCATTTTTGCGTTATCAGATTCGGCTAACTGACGAATCGATTTGATATATTGCTCGCCAAGTAAATAGACAATCGGCATTTCTTCGTCGCCCATTGCAGCAGTAATCAGACGAATAGATTCTTCTGAGCCTTTCGCCAATACCACTTGCGCTTCCGCATCTCGGCGTGACGCTTCTAGGCGACCATCTGCCTCTAAGATAGCCGCTTGCTTTTGCCCGTCAGCACGGGTGACGGTAGCACGGCGTAAACGCTCTGCCGCCGCCTGCTCTTCCATCGAGGCTTGCATGGTTTGCGAGGGATTGATATCTTGGATTTCTACCGTCTTTAAGGTAATACCCCAATCGGCAATATCCTCTGAGATGGCATACTTGAGCTTGGTTTTGATTTCATCACGGCTTGACAAGGCGCTATCTAAATCCATCTCACCAATGATTGAACGCAAAGACGTCTGCACTAGATTTCGAATACCGTATTCATAGTCTTCGATACCATAAACCGCTTTATCGGGGCGCACGATATTAATATAAGCAACGGCATTGGCGATAATGACCACGTTATCTCGGGTAATGACTTCTTGTGAGGGAATATCAAGGACGATATCTTTGGTCGTCACTTTATAAGCCACATCGTCGACATAAGGAATGATTAAATTTAATCCCGGCTCTAGGGTTTGGCTATATTTACCGAGTCTCTGCACCACCCATTTATACCCTTGAGGAACAATGCGCACGCCTTTGAACACCGTAAACACGACCAATGCAATCAAAACGATCATGACAATACTAAAACTTTCCATGTTGCACCTCTATTATTATGCCTAACTATTTTTATTAATAACTGCTTGCGCTTGCATACTACTGACAATCAGCTCATTACCTACGATATCCGTCACTATCACGCGATCGCCGACGGCGACTTGCTCACCGCTCGTACGGCACATCCACTCAGCAGCCCCGACGATAGGTACACTAAAGCGTACAACGCCTGCGCGCTCTAACTGCGGCGCGACGATAATCATCCCAGTTTCACCGATGATGACACTACCGCCCAACCCCGCTTTGGTGCGATCGACAGATAATGGTTTGATAAATTTAAACCAAGCCAATAAAAAGATAGCCGAGAGCACCAACCAAATAATGATTTGCATCGATACAGAAATGGGTAGCAACCACGCAAGAGCAGCCACGATGATAGCCGCTCCGCCAAACCACAGGCTGGCAAACGTCGGTACAAACATCTCAATGATTAGCAATACAAAGCCTAATACCAGCCAGTGCCACGGTTCAAGCATCCAAAGCATCTCCATAATTGCTCATTCCCTATCTTTATCATTCTAGCTTTCAATGTAGCACATTTTGTTATCAAACAGCGCCTTAAAAGTTATAGGCATAAAAAAACGACCACCTAAGTGATCGTTTTTTATTTTGCTTATCATCTAACTCTTTCATTAATATAGAACTTAATGTTCAGTTAATTAGAATTTAAGATGAGCGCCGATAGTCATAAGATCCGCATCGCTACCTAGTTTGTCATATTCTGCTTCAACGCTGAAGTCAGGATTGACTGAGTAACCAAGACCAACACCGCCTGCTAGGCTTGTATCTTTATCTGTACCGTTATATAAACCTAAAGTTGTACCAGAGGCTTCTACTTCAGTTCTGGCAACCCCTAATTTACCTTTAGCGTATAGTCCAGTATTTGGGAATGCATAACGGTAAGTACCGTAAGCGCCGTAAGTTTTGGCATCGATATCGCCGCCACGATAATCAGCATCATCTGAACCTACATATTCAGCTTCAATACCGAAGTTAGGATCAAAGTTATAGCCACCGTATACGCCATAAGCAGTTGGATCATCAGCACCATCTACGTCTAGGTCAAACTGACCGACTTTTACACCAACGTATGGCTGGCCAGTATAACCATTGCCGTATGCTACGGCTGCTTGTGCACCTACGCTTAGTAAAGAACCTGCAGCTAGGGCTAGTAAAGTTTTTTGTAGAGTTTTCATGTGTAGCTCCTTAAAATCAATTTGGACAAACAAGTTATTTATTTATGTGGGCTTTTTAGCCATATCGCCTTGTTTGCTAACGATGTATACATAGTAACAAACCATGTCAAAAACTCTGTCAGTGTTTAATGGTAAGAAAGTTAACTTTTGCAAGTGTTTGTCGGCCCTTGGGTTACAAAGGGCTAGATATGAAATCTTTTGTTACAATCACCTAGTTTGAGTAATATTCCCTACTCATTAACAGCGACTGAGAGTCAACATTAAAAAGGCGCATCCCGAAAGATACGCCTTTTATTATGAAATCAACGTCGATTTAAGCTTTAATTAAGCTTATTTTTTATCTTCGTCAACTTCAGTAAACTCAGCATCAACGACATCGTCATCCGCTTGGTTGTTGTTACCAGCATTTTCAGCGCCTTGTTGGAACTGGCTTGGATCCATACCTTCTGGACCAGCACCGCTGTCAGCATAAATCTTCTGACTGATTGGTAAGAAAGCATTGTCTAGCGCTTCAAGTTTGGCTTTGATATCATCATAATCATCTTCTTTAGCAGCCGCTTCAAGCTCAGAGATGGCAGTTTCTACTGTTGATTTTTCATCTTCAGTGACTTTATCGCCAGCTTCTTTTAGCGCTTTTTGTACCGCATGAATACGACCATCTGCTTCGTTACGTACCTGCGCAAGGTTAGCAAATTTCTCATCTTCAGCAGCGTTGGCTTCAGCATCACGCACCATTTGTTCGACTTCTTCATCCGACAAACCAGAATCCGCTTTAATCTGGATACTTTGCGCTTTACCAGTACCTTTATCTTTCGCTGAGATGTTCATGATACCGTCAGCGTTAATGTCAAAGGTAACTTCGATTTGCGGCAAACCACGTGGCGCTGGTGGAATATCCGTCAAGTCAAAACGACCAAGCTGTTTGTTTTGGTTAGCGATTTTACGCTCACCTTGATACACCTGAATCGTTACGGCTGGCTGGTTGTCTTCCGCCGTTGAGAAAACTTGTGATTTCTTAGTTGGAATCATGGTGTTTTTCTCAATGATTGGCGTCATGACACCGCCCATGGTTTCGATACCGAGCGTCAATGGTGTTACGTCAAGCAATAGGACGTCAGTTTTGTCACCAGACAATACCGCACCTTGTATCGCAGCACCAGCGGCAACCGCTTCGTCAGGGTTCACATCTTTACGTGGCTCTTGGCCGAAGAATTCTTGTACTTTTTGCTGCACTAATGGCATACGAGTCTGACCACCAACTAAGATGACGTCATCAACATCGCCAACTTTTAGACCAGCATCTTCAAGGGCAGTTTTACAAGGACCCATCGTGCGTTGTACTAAATCTTCCGTTAAGCTCTCAAGTTTTGAGCGGCTGATAGTGACAACCAAATGCTTAGGACCACTGCTATCGGCAGTGATATATGGTAGGTTGACTTCAGTACTTTGGGCACTTGATAGCTCGATTTTTGCTTTTTCAGCGGCTTCTTTTAAACGCTGCATCGCCAGCGAGTCACCTTTTAGGTTGACGTCTTGATCTTTTTTGAACTCATCAACCAGATAATCAATCAACGCTGAGTCAAAGTCTTCACCGCCAAGGAAGGTATCACCATTGGTCGCTAATACTTCAAACTGCTGCTCGCCATCAACGTCAGCGATTTCGATGATTGATACGTCAAAAGTACCACCACCCAAGTCATAAACGGCAACGGTGCTATCGCCTTGCTTCTTATCCATACCGTAAGCAAGTGCGGCAGCGGTTGGCTCGTTAATAATGCGTTTTACATCAAGACCAGCGATTTTACCCGCATCTTTGGTTGCTTGACGCTGTGAGTCATTAAAGTACGCAGGTACTGTTACAACAGCTTCGGTGACGCTTTCACCAAGATAGTCTTCCGCTGTTTTTTTCATTTTTTTCAAGATTTCAGCAGAAACCTGTGGTGGCGCTAATTTTTTACCGTTAATTTCAACCCATGCATCACCGTTATCGGCTTTAGCGATTTTATAAGGCACCATACCGATGTCTTTTTGTACCACTTTGTCATCAAAACGACGACCAATCAGACGTTTAATGGCAAATAAAGTGTTGTTTGGGTTGGTCACCGCTTGACGCTTTGCTGACTGACCGACCAAGATTTCGTCATCTTTGTAAGCGACAATCGATGGTGTGGTACGTGTACCTTCAGCATTTTCGATGATTTTAACTTTATCACCTTCCATCACTGCGACACATGAGTTCGTTGTACCCAAGTCAATACCAATTACTTTACCCATAATTAATTGCTCCTAATTTATTTTTTAAATAAGCTATTTATCTCATCAGACCTAATCTAGCAGATACTAGACGGTCACTTGTTGTTCTATATAGGTTTGGCGCTGTATTATTTCAAGTCATTTAACCGGCAAAAAATGTCTTTTATGTGATTTTTTGTGTAAACCCTTATTAATAGTAAGGTTTAGCGTGGTTAAAGACTTATTATTTAAAATATTAATTTTAAATGGTTAAGCTGGCAGAACCTATTGTCCAACACGAACCATTGCGGGGCGCAGCAAACGACCGTTCAGACTATAGCCCTTTTGCAGTACTGTACCCACAGTATCGGCTTCAGCTTCTGGATCAATACCAACTGCTTCATGCAAATCAGCGTTAAATTTCTCGCCTTGTGGCTCAACCACTTCTACGCCGTTTTTGTTTAAGACATCTAATAATGCTTTATGCGTCAATCTGACGCCTTCGATAACAGGATCATCTGCTTGAGCATTTTCGATAGCGCGCTCTAAATTATCGACCACTTCTAATAGCTCTTTGGCAAATTTTTGCAGGGCAAATTTTTTGCTCTTATCGGCTTCTTGCTCCATGCGTTTTTGCGCATTGTAAGCTTCAGCATTGGCGCGCGCTGTCCCTTCTTTCGCTTGCTTGACCTCGCCTTCTAACTCGGCGATACGGGCTTTAAAAGTATCTAAATCGATATCGTTTTCGATAGTGCTTTCTTCCCCTGAGTTTTGCTGTGGATTAAACTCTTCTAGCGTTTCTTTTAAGATACTATCATCGTGCTCGACATTGTCATGCGAAACGTTGTCGTGTGGCACGTTTTGATCAATATTTTCGTGATTATTATTCTGCTCGTTCATGATGGCTCCTTTATATAATTATGAATAAGGCTATTAACTGAATAATGATGGATTAGAAAACAACACCATAAATTGGCCAGACAATGAAATAATCGACCATTAGCCAAACCGTGATTTTATAAATCACCTATGGTTAGCAATAACTTTTAACTACCTTCTGATAGCTGATTAATAAAGGTGATGAGGGTAAATTTCAAGCCTACTGTGTAGAATTTTTATCGCTGGTTATGAATACTACCTTAATCCATGATAACGATATGGTGATGCTTGAGATGATTACCTACTTTAAAACAACCTTATTCCCTTTACGCTTATTGTCAATAAGTAATTCATTTCACTAACAAAACCTACAAAAAAACGTCAGTTAAGCCAGATAAATTACTATTAGCCTGCACACTCTTACCAAAGAATACTCAACTTTATTTTCGCCTATCTTATGATATTTACAAATATAATTTATCATTTATGGGAGGTGTTATGCCTTATTCAGCGACATTATCAGTCAACACCTTACTTAATAAAGCAGTAAGGACACTAAACCTTACGTCTTTAGGTCAAGAAAAACGTCAGCATTCATCTGTTAACTCATCAAACAACCCTTCAGAGAATGTTGAAAATGAGCCGTTGCCCATCAATACTTTGCAAATAAGCACTGACGATAGGCAATCCTGCATTGACAGCGAGCACCTATCCATTAGAGATAAAGTACTGCATCACAATTTGCTGACGACTTATCAGCCACATTTGCTGCACTATGCAATGAAAAGTATCGGTCTCTTGCCAGAAACAGTATTAGACAGCTTGGTTGATTATCTAGATGGACCTACAGCTAAGCAGTATGAACACGTTGATGCGCATTTGCGTTTGATTCTGGCGGTAAATAGCAAGCTTAAAACCCCTTTACAGCTCTCAGAGATGGGCGAGCTGCGTAAACGCTTTGCCACTGACGCCGTTGCTATGCAAACGCCAAGAGTTTGGCAGCAGGCAAGCTCATCCTTATTCGACATGATAAAACCTTTTACTAAGAAAAATGAACCTAGCGTCAATTGGGAAGATAAGACGATTGCCAACGCTGATGATGGCGATATGCTGGTTCGTTGTTATCAAAAGCAAGTAAACGCAGCAGGCTTTAGTTTTAAAAAGAAAGCCAAACGCAATCCTGATGAAACCGTCATGCTATTTTTCCATGGCGGTGGCTTTTGTATTGGCGACATCAACACCCATCACGAGTTTTGTCATGCTGTCTGTGAGCGAACAGGATGGCCAGTGGTCAGTGTCGATTATCGCCTAGCGCCTGAACATCCTGCGCCTACGGGGTTAAGAGATTGTATTGCCGCTTATGCTTGGTTAGCTGATAATTGCCAATCATTCGGGGCACTAGCGTCACGTATTGTTTTGGCAGGAGATAGTGCAGGCGGCGGCTTATCAACCATGATTGCGCAACAAGTCATCACGCCGTCTGCAAAAGCATGGCAAGACTTAGGGATTGATGGGCAAAAAACGTTTGAGATATTACAGCGCCTGCCGCAGCCACTGGCACAAATGCCTTTATACCCTGTGACAGATATCGAAAATGATTATCCAAGCTGGGAGCTATACGGCGAAGGGTTATTGCTCGATCACGCCGATGTGGCGGTTTTTGATGCGGCTTGTTTAGAAAATAGTCCGCTGCCACGTCAACATATCTTGACGTCGCCTATGCTCGGTGACAATCGACAAATTTGCCCGACCTATGTCGTTGCAGCAGAATTGGACGTTTTACGTGATGAGGCGTTTGCGTATGCCAAGCAGTTAGAAGATTATGGTAGAGCTGTCCAAACTTATACGGTCTACGGTGCGCCGCATGGCTTTATTCATTTTATGAGCGTGCACCAAGGACTTGAGCAGGAAACCAATCATATTATCCATGGCTTTGCTGGTTTTGTACGTGACATTATAAGTACACAAAATTTATTAGCAGCCTAAGAAATAGAATAGCCGTTATCACTAAAAAGTGAGGTTGGCGTTTAATGGGCAATTAAGGACTTATGACAACTAAATCGTCAAGGACATTAATATGATAAAGATAGTTTTTATGAATTGGGCTGACCGTTTAACGTAATGAGCCAAACTTCAGAACGTGAGCCTAAACGAAAAGGTATGCCCCAAAACCCATAACCTGACGATACCACAAAGTGACCTTTACCGACTTTTTCGTAGCCGTAGCCCAAGCGATTAATCGCCTTTACAATAAAATTAGCTGGAAATATCTGCCCATTATGGGTGTGTCCTGAAACCTGTAAATCAATCGGCAACTGGCTATGCGCCATAATATCGCTCGGTCGGTGGTCTAACAAAATCACTGGCTCAGTAGTATTCACTTGTTCGAGCAATTCGGTCGTCGCTACCCTCTGCCGTTTATGATTATCAAAACGTCCAATGAGCCAAACCGGCTGACCTTGATGCGACAGACAAATCGCTTCATCGTTGAGCAACTGCACGCCAGCAGCTTGTAAAGCTTCACTAATTGGCTGCTCGTGACCGTACAAATCGTGATTACCTAACGTCGCATAGACACCGTAGCGCAGACTACTTACCAGCTTTGCCAAATCTTCTGCCATATTATAGGCCGCAAACGCCTTGGTATTGTCATCCATAATATCGCCTGGCATCAACAATATGTCTGCTTGATAGCTCTGCACAATGTCATTGAGCCGTTCGATAGATTTATTGCCAAATAAACGGCCCAAATGCAAATCACTGGCTACTGCAATACGCAGCGAGTAATTTAGCGGCTTATTAATCTTGACAGACAGCTCGCGCACCGCCGGCACGTAAGCGTTATACAGCGTATAGCTAAATAGGCCTATAAAGAAAACTAGGGCAAAAATGCGTAAGCCAATACTAATTACGCCTGTATCATAAAAAGTAGGAATACCCAAAGCATGTAAAAGCCAAAAACCACCATATAATACACTGCTCAATAGCGCCGTTAGTAGCATAAAGTGCATCACCATCATCCAAGCGCTTATCCAGCGATAGCTATTGGCAAATGATTTTGTGACGCTAAGCAGCAAAAAAACATTGGTAATCGCAAAGACAGCAAGCCAAGTCACCTGTATTAATAAAGGCGTGCTCCAAGGCTGTAGCCACCATTCTAGACTGCACGCTGCGCCAAAACTAAACAGCTGCAGCAGGACAATAATAGTGATAATAAATGCGTAACGCATGAAAATTCCTAGCGAGATAATATTTTGATAAAGCGTTTGCTGGGTTGTGGCAGTATTTATAAATTAGCGGATTATAGCGACTGCTTTTTCAATACTTGTGAGCGCTGGGATGACTACTATTGCGCCGACTGCAAGGTAATCATCCATATCTCAGAGCGCGTGCCAAGCCTAAAGGGTACTGCGCCAATACCATAGCCAGAAGTCACCAAAAACTGCGTGCCCTCACTGTACTTTGCCCCATAAACCAGCGGCGTAAACCACTTTAGTAATATCGTTAAAGGAAATATCTGCCCGCCATGCGTATGCCCTGACAGGTGCAAATCGATCGGCAAACCTTTTATTTGCTCCAAGTCAGCAGGGCTGTGCTCTAAAAATATTACTGGTTTATCCGCCCTCACTTCACTAAGCAAATCTGTCGCAGCCGGACGTGCGGGATCTGTCTCATCTGAACGCCCTATCAGCAACACTGAATCGTCTAACCAAACGCTTTTATTGTCAATTACCTGTATCCCTGCGCGTTCAACGGCCTTGGCAATTGCCACTTCGTTACCAGAATAATCATGATTTCCCAACGTGGCATAGACACCGAGCGGCGCTGTTAGTTTTGATAAGTGCGCATGCATATTGGTTTTATCATAAGCGTCAGTAGAATCATTCATGACGTCGCCTGCGATGACCACGACATCAGGATTTTGGGCATCGATCAGCCTCACCATCTTATCTATCTGCCGATTGCCAAACCATCTCCCTAAATGCGTATCAGACACTAAAGCAATTTGCAGCGGCCGCTTAAGTGGCTTATCTGTCGTGACGTTTAGACGATGGACGACAGGTGAATAGGCATTAAATACCGCCAAACCTACAATACCAATATAAGTTATCGCTGCAACGGCGCGTATAAGTTTTGGCTGAATTTTTTGCTTAAGAATATAACCATAGACCAAGGCAATAACCGCAGTTATTAATGCGGCATAAAACATAAAGCCTTGTAAAATACCGACAACCAGATAGACATGAAAGCGCTCGCGCCAAAATTCACTCAAGCCGTAGAGCAGAAAAGCATTGTTGATAATAAAAACACTTAAAAACAAACCGGCTTTAGCTAAGCGCTGTTTTGGTTGAAAGAACCAGTAAAATATCACGCTACTCATCAGGGCGAGCAGCTGGGTAAGAATGATAAAAGGCCACATAATAAAATTGAATCAGACAAAGACGGGCTTATAGTACGCCAATATTCTTACCTGTTGTAGACAGCATGATGGTTTATTGAAACTTTATAGAACTAGAAATATAAAGCACTTAGTAATTTAACGCTATTTTTAAATCAATGCTTTAAAAACGTTGTTTCAAACCCATTGTTTCACATGAAACATATCTTTTAAAGTTTACGATTGCTGCTCCAACGCTTGCTCTAAAGCTGTGTGTTCAAATTCAAAGCCGGCGCCTAGTAGCGCTTGTGGCAGCACCTTTTGCCCATCAATCAACAAGGTCGACATCTCACCAAACATCAGCTTTAATAAAAATGCTGGTAAAGTAAAAAATGTCGGACGATGTAGCCATGCGCCAAGCATCTTAGTAAAAGTATGATTGGTCACAGGGTTGGGCGCGGTCAAGTTATAAACCAGCGCTGGCGTAGCGTTTGCTGTTGTTAGAGTATTATCAATACTATTCACTTGCTGTCTCTGACTACTAAGATGTTGCTCAATGATAAATATTACCGCTCTTACCCAATCAGTACGACTGATCCAGCTCATAATTTGCTTACCGTCACCCAATTGACCACCGACACCCATTTTAAACGGCGTTAATAATTTACTGACCATACCGCCCTTAGGATGGATAACCACACCAGTGCGTACGATAGCAACAGGGACACCGTAATCGGTAGCTTTTAGCGCCAACTGTTCCCAGTCGTCACAGAGTTTATGCGAAAAATCAGCGTTAAAACCACTGCTTTCTGTCAAAGACTTATCACCTTGAGGACCATACCAGCCAATCGCTGAACCGCTAACCAGTAGCTTAGGTTTGCTATTACTACGCGCAATAAAATCCAGTAGCGCCTCAGTAGGTTTGATACGGCTGGCAAGCAATTGCTCTTTACGCGCGTCACTCCAACGTTTATCAGCAATCCCTGCGCCTGCTAGATTCAAAATAACATCAAAGCTTTTATCTGACTTCACCAGCTCATCATAGGTCATCATTTTAATATCATTAGGATGCGCCTGCTTACTATCGCGCGTCAGCCACGTAATCTGCACTTTTTTATCATCTTTTTGATAGCGCTTAATGATTGCTTCACTAAACGCGCTACCTAAAAATCCCGAGCCACCACTGATTAGAATATCCATCGCTTTTTATCCTTATAGTTGTCTTGCCTTTTTCTCAGTGTGACAAAAAACCATCTACAAAAACAAGAGATGAATTGTAGGTATAAGGCGTAAAGTAAGATTGGGTATAAATAGAGGACTGAACTACTAATATAAAAAATATTAGCTTTTAAATGGTTACTAACGAATCACTTGACCCGTTCGAGCATCGCTGATTTGGCTAGGGAGCTGATAACCAAGCGTCTCGCCCTTTAGATAGCCAACTTGCTCATTGCTATTAGAAAAATAAGCCTGTGCTTGTGAAAGTGTTAAAGCAGGCGGCTGACCGGACGGGTTACAGCTGGTCGAAACGACAAAGCCATAGGGATTATGGACGGACACCACTTGACGGCACAGCTGCTGCACCAAAGGATGGTCAATCACCCGCACCGCCACACTATGATGGGAACCGGTAATCCACGCAGGGATAGAAACGGGTAAGTTTTCTGATAACGGTAATAACCACGTATGGGCCTGCTGGCTATCGACATCACAATCAGTATCGTTACGCCAACTGACTAACACTTGCTGGCGTTGATCTTCATTTAGACTATTTAACAACATCTTAAGTCGACTGACACTATCGGTGACCACAATCATGCCCTTCTCTAACGGTCGTTGTTTGATAGCCAAAAGCTGCTCTACTGCTTGTTGATTGAAGGGGTCACAGCCGATACCCCAAACGCTTTCGGTTGGATAAGCAAGCAGCTGTCCTTGTTGTAGCCAATGCGCAGCTTCTATGACAGAATCGGTGATAAGAGCTTTAGATGTAGACATAGCGGAATGAGAAAGGAAAGTATAAGGAGATATAATACAACTTAAACGACGGGGAAAACAGCAGGTTTAAAGATTTCTTAAAATCGCGTTTTGATTAAAAATAAAACTACACGCGCAAATAACGCCCACCTTGTACACTAATGACCCCTAATAACTCTAGCTCCATAAGTTGCCCAATCAATTGCGCGGCCGACATATCAGTAGTATTTAACAACGCATCTAAATCCTGCCCATGCCAATCAAGTTGCTCATAAATGAGCGCTAAATGCTCAGGAATAACACTAGTATGGGAAGAAGGTTTAAGATTAGATTGTGGTGATTGATTAATACTTTTGCTAGAGAGCTTCTCTGTATTTAAAGAATTGGAACTTTGGCTAAGAGTTGTTTGCTCAATACTAGACTCTGCATTAGATGACGACTGATAGGTATGCGCTCTATAGTCCAACTGATTATTAATATCTTCAAGGACGTGCTGCGGATGATAAATCAACGTTGCGCCTTCACGTATTAAATGATGGCAACCTTCGGCATTACTATTATCAATATGACTTGGAATGGCAAAAACTTGTTTACCTTGCTCGGAGGTTAGGCGCGCAGTAATCAGTGAGCCGCTTTGAATGGTCGCTTCAGTGACAATGGTCGCGAGGCTAAGTCCTGCAACTAGACGATTACGGCGCGGGAAAGTGTGTTTGTGTGGCTGCGTGTGCGGTAGTAGCTCACTGACGATACAGCCGCCTTGGTCAATAATCTGACTAAATAATTTATCATGATGATTGGGGTAATTGACATCAATCCCCGTCCCCATCACGCCAATCGTACGGCCTTGATATTCAGTATCAGACTGAGCTAAAGCACCTAAATGGGCGCGCTTATCGACACCCATCGCAAGACCGCTAGTGATAATATAACCAGCTTGCGCTAAGTATTGTGCCATATCAAAGGTGATTTTTTGCGCGTGGGCGGTGGGTTTGCGACTACCAACGATGGCGATTTGCGCTTGCTGCAAACGTGCTTTATCACCGCGGTAAAATAACAATGGTGGTGGGTCGTATATTTCTAGCAGCTGCGCTGGATAATCAGGCTGGTCTGCAAATAAAAGACCGTACTTTCCGTCTAACAATGCTTGCTGGATTTTATCGATAGTAGTGAGCGTTTGTTCTGGCTGCTCATGACGTTTAAGATGGGTACTATGAATGCCCAATTGACGCCATGCCTCTACTTTAGCGTCCCAAGCAAGCCCTGCCGTACCAAAATTAGAGATGAGTTTATGATACGCTGATAATGACGCATTCACTTCAGTCCACAGCGCCAAAACGGCACGCTGCTCGGCGGATAAAAAAGAAGCGACTGCGGTCATAATCATCTAGCTCATTTAGTTTAAGTTAAACTTTTAGCTCAAAGAATAAGCATTATACTTATTAGAGATATTGCACTTATTATAGATACGGCGGTGGTAACAGCTGATCACCGACATTGAGCGGTAGCTCAGAATCAAGCACATACGCATAGCTGATATTATCAAAGGTATTAAATACCATTACCATACCGGTAGGCTCGCTTGGTAAACGTACTGGCGTGTCATTATCCTTGATATCGCGTATGACCGCGCCTTTTTGAAAAACGGTCAATACATCACCAGGTTTGGCACCGTGTGCGCTGCCCAAATTGATAGCAACGACGCTCCCCTTAGCCGCTGAGCTAATAGAATCCATCACGCGAACAATCATACCGCCGCGATTAACCGTTGCTGGCGTTGGATAAAATACTGGCGGAATTGAATTATTTAGCTCCACAAAAAGGTCGCCTTCACGCACTTCTTTGCCATAGCTGTCGATAAGCTGCAAGCTGGTCACGCCATTGGTTTCGGTAGACGTGACCAGACCGGTAGCGACTTGAGTCACTTCTAAACCGATAATTTTTTGTGTTTTAGGCTCGACATACTTTTCGCCTTCACGGTAAATACCGTAACGCTGGCCAACGATAAGTGGTACGCCTTTGGCATAGACTTTATCGCCACTAGCGGTAATTAAATTGCCTTTTTTTGAGGCTAAAATGTATGGGGTGGTATTAAAATCTGCTGGATTAACAATGATGGTCTTGTCGAGCCAATGCTGAATAGCAGACCATGGAATAGGCGGAATACTATTAGCGGTAGAGGTCACAGTAACTGAGCTGGCAACCACATTGCCAGTCAATTGTTTTTCAACCCCTGCGCAACCTTCGCCGGTATCGACACCGACCAAGGTTTTACCTTGAATCACGCAGAGGATAAGAACGTCGTTAGGATAAATAAGGTTGGGATTTTTGATTTGCTTGTTGGGCGCCCAAATCTCTTTCCAGCGCCAAGGACTGTCTAGATAACGCCCTGAGATATCCCATAAGGTATCGCCTTTTTTGACGATATAGCGATTGGGCGCATCAGCCTTAATAGTAGGCGGTGGATTATTGGCGTGGGCAGTGGTCAGCAGCATTGCACCACTAAATGCCGTCAGTAATAGTGCGTTTGCTATCTTCTTTAAGCTCATCTTCATTGTTATATCCACAATATATACCGCTAATATAATGTCTATAAAGCAGCTATTCAGTATGATTGACGGGTTTAGTTGTAAAAAATCGCCTAGCCTAATAATGACTTACCGATGCCGTTTTCAATATTACAATTATATATACCATAACACAATCATAAACATCTTATTACAATGGCGTAACCTAAATTTAGTTATTGATAACTGGATATTAATTTTGATAAGCGGTTAATAAAAATAAGCTGCCTAAGCTGGATTTGGTGTCACATGCTGACGAATTTGCTCAGCGACCAATTCAGCATTATTATCTAATACTACTACATGCTGCGGTAAGGCTTCTAAGCCATCGGTATGCGCAGGACGCGCAATTTCTATCTCTCCAACCGCCTCAAAGATAGTATCAGCAAATTTCACCGGTAATGCTGTTTCGGCACAAACAATCACTTCACCTTCGCGCTGTAATTCTTTAGCAACTTTAATACCGTCAGCCGTGTGCGGATCAACTAGCTCACCATGCTGCTCATAAAGTACCTTAATAGTTTGTAGGCGGTCGCTATGGGTGGACTTGCCCGCAGCAAAGCCATAACGGGTATTGACCACCTTCATCAAGTCAGACAAATCAAACCCTTGGCCAGATTTCACCCCTTCAAATAATTCACTGACACGGGCACTGTCTTTGTCGAGTAGTAGATAGACAAAGCGCTCAAAGTTGGAAGCTTTAGAGATGTCCATCGACGGACTTGAGGTGACGTAAGTTTTATCAGTCGGACGCGGCTGATAGGCCCCTTGATTAAAGAAATCGTTAAGCACATCGTTTTCATTGGTCGCAACGATTAGACGCTCGATTGGCAATCCCATTTCGCGAGCGATATGACCGGCACAGATATTGCCAAAGTTACCTGATGGCACGCTAAAGCTGACTTTTTCATCGTTGCTTGTAGTAACGGCAAAATAGGCTTTAAAGTAATAAACGATTTGCGCTAATATCCGCCCCCAGTTGATAGAGTTGACGGTTCCGAGGTTATAAGCGGCTTTAAATTCAGCATCCTGCTGTAGCGCTTTAACAATATCTTGGCAATCATCAAACATACCATCAATGGCGATATTATGGATATTAGCATCGGTTAAGCTATACATTTGCGCGCGCTGGAATTCGCTCATTTTGCCATGCGGTGACAGCATAAAGACTTCGATATTGTCTTTACCGCGCAGGGCATATTCTGCCGCACTACCTGTATCGCCACTGGTGGCGCCAATGATGGTAATACGTGCGTCTTTTCTTTTAAGCACATATTCAAAAGCATTACCCAAAAACTGCATGGCAACGTCTTTAAACGCCAACGTCGGACCGTTCGATAATCCTAAAATATATAAATTGCCTTCAAGCTTACGGACAGGAACAATCTC
Source organism: Psychrobacter sp. SHUES1 (assembly GCF_001652315.1). NCBI lineage: Bacteria > Pseudomonadati > Pseudomonadota > Gammaproteobacteria > Moraxellales > Moraxellaceae > Psychrobacter > Psychrobacter sp. SHUES1. Next base: position 15,950 of record NZ_LXWA01000038.1, read on the forward strand.
ATCAGAACCAAATATCTCAGCGGTATAAGTACGCTCAATGATATCTTGTAAATCAGCCACAGGAATATCAGTAGCAAAGCGCTGCATAATCGCCAGCGCCAACTGTGGATAGCTAAGCGAGCGCCACTCGGTAAGCGTCGCATTATCAATATTTGGATACTGCTCAGGCAGCATCAAACCGCCGTCAGGCGCAAGCCCCATCAATAACACATCACTAAAATCCATCGGCGCTGTCTGACCACGGGTACTGATATATTTCATTAGATTGTCCTGTCTACAATGAGATGATTAATTAAAACAGTTTATTCAGCAGTTTTTTGCAGCAAGGCATAATAAAAACCGTCGCCGCTCTCGCTATCAATCGGCAAGCACTGGCGACCAATCGCTTGTTCTATACCCCAACTGCAATTGTCGCTAAATTTAATGGCTTCTACATTACTATAGTGAGTCATAAAATCCTGCATTTGCTCGACGTTTTCTTGCTTTAAGATAGAGCAGGTGACATATAGCAGATAACCACCCGCTTTTAGCTGTGGCCACAGGTTATGCAAAATATCCGCTTGTAAGAGTGCCGTTTGCTCAACGTCTTCTTCGGTACGCAAGATACTGATATCAGGATGACGACGGATTACGCCAGTCGCCGTACAAGGAGAATCTAATAATATAGCATCAAAGACAAGTTTGCTCTTTTTCTTACCAGCCCCTTGCCATGTGGTCGCATCAGCACAGACGATATTTAGCGCTATATTCTTCTCAGCCTGCTCTAAATCTTGCTGATTTAAGTTTAGGCGCTGTAAATTAGTATGAATACGCTCGATACGCAGCGCTTCGTTATCGATAGCCGTCAGCTTCACTCTTGAAGCCATAGAAACAGATTCGTCGTTTTGTTTCACGTGAAACAATGATGAATCGTTATTAGAGCTTATAAGCTCTAACCAATGCGCCAATTTACCGCCAGGTGCCGCACAAGCATCTAGGATATGTAGTTCATTATTGTTGCTACTATCTGAATCAGCATTGGACTTATCAGCGCTTACCTTATTCATCAAAGCTTTATGGATAATCGGTGCTGCAAGCTGAGCGTGCATATCTTGTACGCTGAGCGCCCCTTCAGCAAAATGCGGCAAGGCGCTAACAGCGGTGCTTTGCTGTAGTCGCAACCCTTTAGTAGATAGCGTGGTGTTTAAAGCGGTATCTGACGAGTTCGCTAATTTAAAACCAGTCGTTAGCTCAACCACATCCGCCTCAATCTCTGCCCCATCAAGTATTTTCTGATAATCCTCTACTGAGCTAACCGCCGAATTGACTCGCAAAAACATCGGTGCTGCGTGGCGCAAACCTTGCATCAGCTCGTCATACTCATCCTTCCAGTCCTGCTTAAGCTGATAAGCAAGCCAGTTCGGCAGACTGTGCTTTTTATCACATTTTTTACGAAACTTGCTAGGATTCTTAGCGACTTTACGCAAGATAGCGTTAATCAAACCTGTTGCATGGGCAAAATCAATCTCTTTTGCCGCCTCAACCGTTTCATGAATCGCTGCGTGGTCCGCCACTTCTAAATACAGCAATTGCGCTAAACCCACTTGAATAGTAGTCCGAACCTCAACCTCATCGATAGGATTGTCCGCTAGCGTATCGAGCAAACGTGCCAGCGCGTACCACTGGCGCAGTGTCGTCAGTAGTAAGGCATGGGCAAAGCTTTTATCGCCGTCGTGCAGACTGTTGAGTAACGGGTCAAGGACGCTGGCAAGTGATTGACCATTTTGAATGGCCACTAAAGTGCGAATCACCCGGACACGGACGCTACCATTCATAATAAGGTTGCTTGACGGTTTGAGCTTATTATTTCTTGGTGCAGTGCTGGTTTGTCTCATTAAATTGAATTTCCTTGACGTCTGATCGACAGCGTCTGATAAAAGTTAGATTGCTTGTTATTAAATACATTAAGCATAAGTAAGTTACTTTACTTCTGCCATAAACTGATCGCCATCGTTTAATTGATTACCATGGCAAATTTGCTCAGCGCTCATCGGCTTACCACCTGCAAATTGTAAGTGAGTAATCGCCAAAGTCGTCGCTGAGTATTCTTTGCTTTGGGGTTCGCTAATAGTGTCTCTGCCGCAAGCGACCAGTATGGCTTTTCGCCCAACACTGATAACAGTGCCCGCAGGCTTAACGGTTTGCTGTGATGGGTTTACAGGCAGACTGGCCAAAATTTTGACGCGGTGCCCTGCTAAAAAGGTGTAGGCGCCAGGCCAAGGAGTCAACCCACGAATCTGGCGTTCAATCTGTGTAGCAGACTGCGTCCAGTCGATTTCGCCTTCGGTTTTAACCAATTTTTCCGCATAATTGGCTTGGCTGTCATCTTGAGCAACAGCTTGTGCTTGGTAATGCGCCAAGTCTTTTAATACGGTAGTAATAGCCGCCGCGCCAAGTGCTGCCATTTTATCATGCAAGCTGGCGGCCGTATCATCAGCTTCGATAGGTGCGCTGATCTTGTAAAGCATATCACCCGTATCCAAGCCTTTATCCATCTGCATAACGGTAATGCCAGTCTCGCTATCACCCGCTAGTAACGCCCGATGAATCGGGGCGGCACCGCGCCAACGCGGCAACAGCGAAGCATGAATATTAAGACAACCATAAGTCGGCGTGGTTAAGACGCCAATCGGTAAAATAAGCCCATAAGCCGCGACAATCATCACATCAGGCTGATAGCTACGCAGCGTCTGCCGTGCTGCCATGCCTTCGGTGCTGGATTTTTTAAAGGTAGCAGGCTGTTCAACCACAATGTCATTGGCCAAAGCGACTTGTTTGACCGCCGACGCCGCCAGTTTTTGTCCGCGGCCAGCTTTACGGTCGGGCTGGGTATAAACGGCAACGATATCTATATTCAGCGCTTCTTGCTGCTCGATAAGCGCCTCAAGACTAACCGCTGCAAACTCTGGTGTGCCAGCAAATACCACTCGCAGCGGTTTAGCAGCCGGCGGCACTTTGATAGCAACGTTTTGCTGAGATTGAGTGGCGTTAATAGATAAATCAGATTGTGCAGCAGATGTGGTCATAGTCAGGCAGTATTTATGGTTAATTTGCCTATTATAGGTGAGTTTGTAGCGTTGTGCCATGATTGTAATAGCAGCAATCAAGCGCTATTAATCAGGCGTTTTATCTTTATAATAGTTATTAAGCGTAGTTTTGACTTCATATTAAGACATACCGACTTACCGCCGATTTAGGGTCCTGCTTTTATGCAACAATTTAAATCTCTACAACGACTGCTGATTTTTTATACACTGACATTATTAGCGATGTTGGCAGTGTATTACGGCACCATGTTTTATGAGATGAGGCAGCATAATGAGCAGCACAGTATCCAAAGCTTTTATAATTTACAGCACGAGATAACCCAGCTCTCAAACCCTACAAACTTAGCAATTAAAAAGATATTACAAAAGCCTTTTTTAAAGGATATGAGCTATCAGCTGATTTTTATGATGCCTTCTGGGCAAACGTATATTCACCGACGTACCCGCCCAAATGAGCGGGAATTTACTGGCATTACCTTTCCTAACGTCATTACTTCCGTACCTTCTCCTAACAATCATCATAGTGCCTATGAGCTAAATAATCGTAATTTGGTCGGCACCATTGAACTGGAAAGTGGTCATAAGGTGTACCTGATACTGCGGCATGAACCGCTTGATATCAATTGGATGTCGTATCGCTATTGGTTGCCATTGATGACAGCCATCTTACTATTTGCTATGGCCTTACTCTATACTCTAAAGCGGCGTGCCAACTGGGAACAACTGCTCATTTATACCGATGAGTTAAGTAGCCATGCTAAGGATGGCTATGTCACACCGCCGTTTATCGAAAAGAAAACCACAGATGAATTTTTGCGTTTGGGTCACGCGCTTAGCCGTATCAGTTATCAGTTGCATAATAGTCATCGCCGTATTACTACCTTAAAGCATCGTTTAGAGCGATTGGTTGATCATGCGCCCTTGCCAATGCTGATGATTATGAGACACGGTCAAATCAGCTTTTTTAATCAACGCTTTGAGCAGGTATTTGACATTATCTTTCACAGCGATAGCAACTATCAACTGGCCGATTTTTTCTTTACTAAAGACGAATCAACCCAAGCCCTGCTACAAAAACTGACAGATTTGCGGCTCACGCGCACGCTACTGGTTTATGGTTTGCACAATAAAAAAGCTTATCAGTTGCATATCACGCCGTGGTTTGGCGAACACGGGCAGGTGCATGGTTTTACCGTTTTACTCAATAACATCCATGAGCTTGTCGAACAAACGGCGCATTTGGAAAAGCAAAACCGTCAACTACAACGTCAGCTTGATGAGTTTGAAGCACTTAAATCGACGATGGGACATCATTTACGCCTGCCGTTAGAAGCCATGATTGACACGTTAGAGCCTATCAATCCCGATAATCTGAGCGCTAAGCAACATCAAATCGTTACGACTTTGACTCAAACCAGCCATTCTATGCTGACGATGCTAAACGATATGTTAGATATAGGAGAGATAGAGGTTCGTACATCCCGTCTATCTATTGAAGCGGTGGATATTTATAAGCTTGGTCAACAAGTTAGTCAATCGATGGTAGAAAGCTTGAGGCAGCAAGGACTTGAGCTCTTGTATTTTTTTGCGCCTGACAGCCCGCGCTGTATCGTTACCGACTATAGGCGCTTGCGGCAAATCCTACGTAATCTATTAGATAACGCCATTAAATTTACCAATTCTGGCTATGTGTCACTTACCATCGACGCGGTGACCAATGCGGACATAGCTGATATCAAAAGTACCAGTATAGGCGAGGTAGATAAAGAGCACATATCTAATAACAGCCATGATACGAATCACGGCAATCTAGATAAATCAAACACTACCATTCATCCATCGCACGACTGGATTCGGTTTAGTATAAAAGACAGCGGCACAGGGATCGATATCGCAAAGCAGCACCAACTGCTGACGTATTTTAATGAAAGCAACAGTCAAAACAGTGTTCACATCAAAAACCGCCCTATTAACTACGCGCACAAAAACAGCGCCATAAAAGGGCTCGGATTAAATGACGTTAATAGCTTCGCTAAACTATTAGGCGGTTTTATTGAGATGAAAAGCACGCTTAATAAAGGCAGTACTTTTAACCTGTATTTGCCTTGTAGGCGACCAGCCTATCAGCCTATTTACCACTCTAATTCGCAATTGACTTATATTCACCTTATTGCCGTCATTAAACAACCGCTGCGAGCCAAGCATTTACGCGATTTGTGCGCTTATTTATCTATCCCAGCGACTATTTCTACTTCTATAGATAGAGTGGTGCTTGAGCAAATAAATAATAAATTGGCGCAAGATGCACAAAGACTTGCACCTATTTTGCTCTTAGATTACGAGTATTATGAAGACATTACGCTCGCGTTATCACCTCAAATAAACATTGATCATAAAAATATAGACGCTGAAAATAAATTGGAGAAATTAGCAAATAAAACACGTATAGATATCGATAAACAGCAGGCTCTAAATAGCTTACTGTCTAATACTGCGCTGCCAAAAATATTGGTCAGTATGAAAGCTGAACGCCGCATTCCCTCTATGTTATTGGATCAATGTGACGGTTTTTTAAACAAACCACTCGATGTGGCATTATTACTCTCTGAATTACTGCGATTAACTCTACCCGTTAGACAAACACTGTTACCGCAAACAACTAGCCAAGAAAACAATCAGCAAAGCAGTAGCCCGTTAGGCGCAGATGACGCCGCTCATGAAACGTTAGCGCCACTGATTTTAGTGGTAGAAGACAGCCCAACCAATCAAAAAATAGCTTGTAAGATATTAGAAAAAATCGGTTATCGCAGTATCGTGGCAGAAGATGGGCAGCAGGCGTTAGAAAGATTGCAAGCGCAGCGTCAGGAGATTGCGCTTATTTTGATGGACTGCCGGATGCCTGTGATGGATGGACTGCAAGCGACCCAAGCGATTCGCGCGCAAGGCGATGATATTCCAATCGTTGCGCTAACAGCAAATAATAGCGAAGAAGATAAAATCGCCTGTTTACAAGTGGGCATGGATGAGTTTTTGGCTAAGCCTATTAATAAACAAAAGCTAAAAACTGTTTTGCAAACGCTGATTAAAAACCAATAAGCGTTTGCACAATCTGTCTTTTATAACAGCTTGGTTATGATTTTGGCTATTTAATTCTTATTTCATAAAACCATTCTCAGCTAAAAACGCCTCAGTAATCGTACTTTGTGGGCTGCTAGCATGGGCAGTATCTGCTTGCGATTTGTTTAGTAAACGCTCTAAATAGCGCGCCACAATATCGACCTCAACATTAACTTTACTACCTACCAGCCAATGCTGGGCAATATTGGTGACTTGCGCGGTATGCGGAATGATATTGAGTGAAACGATATTATCGCGGACTAAATTGGTGGTGAGACTGATACCATCAAGGGTAATAGAGCCTTTGGTCGCCGTATAATGTGCCAACTCGTGCGGTATCTCAATTTCAATATAAAGTGAGCGCGCATCCTTTTGCAATTTACTAACCACGCCTACCCCATCAACGTGACCGGCAACGATATGCCCACCAAAACGGGTGGTTGGTAGCATGGCTTTTTCTAAGTTCACCGTATAACCGGGCTTTAAATCTGCCAGCGCTGTACGAGCGATTGTTTCACGTGAAACATCGACAGAGTAATAATTGCTACCAAACTCCACTACCGTTAAGCAAATGCCATTTGAAGCAATAGAATCCCCCAATTTCACATCGCTAAAATCTAAGCCATCAGATTCGATGGCCAAGCGGATATCACCGCCCGTTGGCTGCATGGACTTTACTTTGCCAATGCTTTCTATAATTCCAGTAAACATATTAACCTCTTGGTATTTTTTATTGCCGTTAAAGGCAGCATATATTATTTGAGCCTATTATTTCATTCAAAATCAATAACGATAATCGCTATTAATATTTAAGCTATTTATAGCGCTTACTGTAAAATTAGCGTTAATAAAAAGACGCAGGGGATAAACTGTGGATAACTAGCGTTGATTTAAGAAGTAGTAGTATGAGAGTCTTGGTTTCTAAAGAGTTATCCACAATAAGTCTGTTTTTTAATAATTATTTACTACACTTAAATTATACATGTAAGTTATTGATTATAAATGACTTATAGCTTTAAAATATTATTAAAAATTACTGATAAGTTTCATGTGAAACAAAGTTATACACAGTTTCATGTGAAACCTCGATAAAACTACTTTATTTATCCACGTATAGTGTATACAGGTTTAATCTTGTGGATAAAATATTGAAAGACAAGGCATTTATAACGCCGACTATAAAGGTAATAAGGTAAGCTTAAGATCAGAACCAAGCTGCTCATGACCGTGGATATCAAAACGTAGCTGCTGCGCTAACGATAATGGATTGACAGCAACCATAGGACGCGCCTCACTCCCTAATAAGCACGGTGCTTGATAAACAATGAGCTCATCCACCAGTTGCTGTTGTAAAAAGCTCCCTGCAACGTTTGCGCCCGCCTCTATTAAGACGTCATAACAGTGATGTTCACTCACTAAGTTCTTTAATAACTCAATTAAACTTTCTTCACGCCAATAAAGAGTTTTTGGACTCTGGCATAGCTGATAGTCAGACTGTAAATCGTATTCTAATCGCCCTCGTCTATCGAGTATCACTATTTTAGGCGATGGCACATGTTCAGGATTAATACCTAGCTGACTAGAGCGTACATTTAACTGCGGATTATCAATGATGACCGTTTCACTGCCTGTGATAATAGCGCCGCTTTGCGCACGCAGTTTCTGTACATCTTCGCGCGCTGCTGTACCCGTGATCCACTTTGACTCACCGGATGCCATCGCCGTACGGCCATCAAGACTGGTAGCAATCTTAAGACTAACATAAGGCATTTGGCTACGCATCGCCTTTAAAAAACCCTTATTTAAAGCTTCTGCTTGCGCGGTTAGCACGCCGACGGTAACAGCAATGCCTGCTTGTTCTAAAAGTTTCACACCGCGACCAGCCACCTGTGGATTGGGGTCGAGACCGGCAATGACAACACGCTCCACTCCAGCTTTGATAAGACCCAAGGCACAAGGCGGTGTACGTCCGGTATGACTACAAGGCTCTAAAGTCACATAGGCGGTCGCACCGATCGCGCGCGTGCCCGCATCTTTTAAGGCGAATACCTCAGCATGCGGCTGCCCTGCTTTCGGATGAAAGCCTTGGCCGACTACTTCATCTGCTTGCACAATCACACAGCCGACCGCTGGATTGGGACGCGTGGTATACAGACCATGCTTCGCCTGCTCAACGGCGAGCATCATAAAATAGCGGTCTTTGGCGTCTTGAGAATAATTTGAGTTCGACATAAAGGCGTACTTAATAAAGGGTAGGAAACGTTTTATAATCATTCAATAAGTTAAGCAATTTTAAATTACAAAGATTGCTAAGGATTAAATTGGCTTTACCAAGATATTGATACTTACATCAGCCTATTTTTCATTTGGGCGAATATTGGCAATTTCTTGATGAAAAGCGTCGATATCTTGAAAATCACGATAGACACTGGCAAAACGTACATAAGCGACATCATCGAGCGTTTTAAGCTCACTCATAATAATCTCACCCAAAACCTTACTGCTTACCTCGCGCTCACCCATTTGGCGTACGCGCTTTTCGATACGACTAATCATCGCTTCTTGCTCATCAATAGTAATTGGGCGCTTCTGTAAGGGCAATAAAATCGAGCGGCGCAATTTATCATTGTCATAAGGCTCAATTTTGCCACTTGATTTGATAATACGCGGCATCACTACTTCTACCACTTCAAAGGTCGTAAAGCGTTCCTGACAGCTATTACATGAGCGGCGGCGCCGTACTTGCGCGCCATCAGCTGCTAGCCGTGAGTCGATAACTTTGGTATCTGACGCATTACAATATGGGCAATGCATACGCTTTTCCTTAGGTTAATAGTGAGGGCGAATATAATTATTGATAAAACTAAATTTTCTAAAAAATGATAATTTTACTATGCAGATAAAGAAGCAGACTTTTACTCGTTATTTACCAATACAAAAGCTACCAAAGATTTTTCCTAATAAATCATCAGCGCTAAATTCACCCGTAATTTCTCCCAAACTTTGCTGCGCTTGGCGTAGGCTTTCTGCCACTAACTCACCTGCTTTAAACACCGTCAGCTGCTCATGTGCTTCTACTAACGAATCAGCGGTACGTCTTAGCGCGTCCAAATGACGTGTACGGGCGATTAAGCTATTTTCTGGCGGATGAAAACCTACTTTAGCACATAAGGTTTCAATCAAATCATCAATTCCTGTGCCTGTTTCACATGAAACATTGACCTGCTCATAGCCACGATTTTTTATTTCTGCTTGTGAAGTGGCGATTCTTTCTTTACTGCTGTTATCGTTTAATAAATCGCTTTTATTGGCAATAATCAGTAAGCGCTTGGCTTCTGGCAACTCGCCAAATAGCTGTTCAGCCAGTTGTAATGGCGTGCTATCGCTTGCAAGGTCACGAGTCACGTCATAAACCATCAGCAGCATATCAGCCTGCGTAATCGCCTTACGCGCACGCTCAATACCGATACGCTCGACCGTATCTTCAGTCTCGCGCAGACCTGCAGTATCGGTTAAATGCAAGGTTAAGCCGTTAAGCACGACGGTTTCTTGCAGGGTATCGCGTGTTGTCCCAGCGACATCGGTCACGATAGCACGCTCTTGCCCTGCCAAACGATTCAACAAGCTTGATTTACCCGCATTTGGTCTGCCAGCAAGCACTACATGAATACCGTCGCGTAATAGCTGACCTTGCTTGGCGGTCGCTAGCACTTGCTGTATTTTGGATTGGGTTTGTTCAAGCTTATCTTGAATAACGCCATCAGATAAGAAATCAACGTCTTCTTCATCAGGGAAATCAATCGCCGCTTCGACGTGCAAGCGCAGATGAATCAATTGCTCAAGTAGCTGATTAATTTTTTGTGAAAACTCACCACTAAGTGAGCGAATCGCACTACTGGCAGCGGCGGCGCTGGTAGCATCAATCGCATCAGCAATGGCTTCTGCTTGTACCAAATCCAATTTGTCATTATCAAAAGCACGGTAAGAAAACTCTCCTGCGCCCGCTTGTTTTGCGCCCAATTCAAACACGCGTGCTAGCAGCTGATTTTGTAAAATCATGCCGCCGTGACCTTGTAGCTCAATCACATCTTCGCCAGTAAACGAGTGCGGACCTTTAAAGTACAGCACCAAACCTTCATCAATGGTCGTGCCATCAGCCTGATAGAAACGGCAAAAACTGGCCATACGCGGCGTGAAAGTCGACTTACCAGTAAGCTGACAAGCGATATCGTAAGCACGCGCGCCTGACAGACGAATAACCCCGACGCCACCACGCCCAAGCGGTGTAGCAATCGCCGCAATGGTCGGAAGGCCAGATATATTAGAATTTTTAGGTGATTCATCCAAATTATCGGCGGCTAGTGCCATCTTTAAAGAATCCACAATCACTCTCAATAAGCAAAAACCCCATTATAGACGGCTTAGCAGGCACTGACAAAGCAAACTTCAACGAGTAGATTATTAAAATCCTAAAGTATGGTTATATAGCTATTTTCCTTGTTTATTAACATAAGAAAAGCATTCTCTTTCATACATAAAAAAACCACCGCCGTAGCGATGGTTTTTTAGACTTGAACTTTATTTAATCCAGAACTTTGACGGTACGACGTTTTTGTTCTTCTTCAACCTTGCGGTTGATGATGTACTGCTGGGTCATACTAAATAAGTTGTTCACCGTCCAGTATAGCACCAAACCTGCGGGGAAGAACAGCATAAACGCAGTGAAGATAATCGGTAAAAACTTCATCACTTTAGCTTGCATTGGATCAGCGGGCTGCGGATTTAGTTGCTGCTGGATAAACATCGACGCACCCATTAAGAGCGGTAAAATGAACCATGGATCCATCGCTGATAAATCTTGAATCCACAGTATCCAAGGCGCATGACGCAGCTCAACACTTTCAACCAATACCCAATATAAGGCCAAGAAAATCGGCATTTGCATCAGAATAGGTAAACAACCCGCCATCGGATTGACTTTCTCTTCTTTATAAATTGCCATCATTTCTTGCGACATTTTCATGCGATCGTCGCCGTGTTCTTCTTTTAATGCCGCCAGTCTTGGGGCGATAGCCCGCATTTTCGCCATTGAGTAGTAGCTTTTATTAGATACCCACATCAAGGCGATTTTAACCAACAGCGTCAATAGAATAATTGACCAGCCCCAGTTGCCGATAACTTTATGAATACCATCCAAAATCGCAAATAATATTTTTGATATTGGCCACAGCAATCCATAATCGACGGTCTGATTCAGACCTACTGCCACTTCTTTTAGCTCAGACTGTACTTTTGGACCAGCATAGAGAGTTGCTTTTAAGGTAATTTGCTTGTTTGGTGCCACATTAACAGGTTGACTGTTAAAACCAATAAAGTAATCATTGCCCGTTTCACGGCTAAAGAACTTACCCGTAAAGTTTTCAGGCGTCCAAGCAGAAACGAAGTAATGCTGAACGATACCAACCCAACCTTCATCACTGGTCGTAGTCAACTCACCATCGTTAAATTTACCAAATTTTAACTTATTATAAGGATCTTCAGGTGTGCCCCAAGCGCCGCCCAAATACGTCGCCATGCTTAGCGCGCCTTTATCAGACATGCCGGGGTCTTTACTATCGTCACGCTTTAACTGCGCAAACATCTGTCCTTGCCAAGGATTGGCAGAAGCGTTTTGAATTTGATAGCTGATATCAATCGGATATTTATCTTGGGTGAAAGTAAAGGTCTTAGTAACCGTCACGCCATCTTTTTGATAGGTAAGTGGTACTGATAACGTTTGCTGACCTTTCTCCATCACATAATTATTGGCAGCGTGGCTATATTTGGCGCGACCTTCGGCGGTATCAATACCGTTTGGACCGATAAGACCAGACTGCGCCACATAAACGCGACCGCTATTATTTTCTAACAACACAAAAGGTTTTTCGCTATTGAGTGTGGCATCATATTGCTTTAACGCCGCATAAACGATATCCCCGCCTTCTGGATTGATTTTAATGTCATAGCGATCGGTTGTGACCGTGATTAGACCCGTATTGGTCGCAGGTGCCTCTGCCACAGCGCCCGCATCAACTGGTAGCGTTTGTGCTGGAATGTCACCTGCTGCGCCAGTGGTAGCAGGAATATCAGCACCTACCGATGTTGACGTTTCTGGTACCGCGTCTACAGCTGGTGCATCGGCATAATCATCTCGCCATGCTAAAATCAGCAGATAAGCGGTGATTAGCATCGCAATGATGATCATCACCCGAAATATCTTTTGCATAAACCTTTCCTAGATTAAAAATTAGGGAATGAAAAATCAGGCATGTGTCATGACCACCACACAGTATCAAACCCTTTCCTTAGCAGTCATACCAGCAGTCAATCACATAAAATGTTCATCATTTTACTAAAAAACCGCTCTAAATGATACAAGCGTGTGGATAACTTGTGGGTAACCTGAAAGATATCCACAACTGCTTAGTCGATAATAAAGTTTATATCGACTTCATTAGATAATTTAGGCGAGCCACATAGCTCTTAGTATCTTTATAAACATACCAGCTTTGCGATTTATCATAAGCTGGTGTCGTCGTAGGCGATATATATTGATAATGATAAGAAGACAAAGGGAGTGGCACAAAATCGATGCCATGTCCGCCTAACGGATGACAGCTACTGATACGTTTTAATAATAGCCAACTACCCGACCAAACCCCATGCCATGCTAAAGCTTGTTTACCATAATTTGAGCAAGTTGGATAATAACGACAGCGCGCAGGTAAAATAGGGCTTATTATTCTTTGATAGAAAACAATAAAATAATAAAATATTTTATAAAAAAAATTATTTATAACTTTTAATAAGTAATTCATTTTATTTTTTTTCTATTTTTTTAAAGATATTATTAATTTCATTTATTATTTCTTTATTATTTAATTGCTTCATAGACTTTTTAACAATAAATACAATATCTTTGTTTTCTAAGTGACTTGCCTTTATACGAAACTGCTCACGAACATGGCGTTTGATTAAATTTCGTGTGACAGCCGTCGGTACTTTACGTTTGGTAATGGCCATACCGACTCGAGGCTGTTCACAATGATTGCTACGTACAAATGCCATTAAATGACTCTGATGCAGCTTGCGCTCAGGCGCGTCAAATACCTCGCGAAAGGACGAAGGCGTGAGCAGGCGCTGCGCTTTGGTAAAGCGAGCGTTAGGGGGCGCTGAAACGGTATTGGGCATAATACAACCTAATATAAGAGCTAATAACACTAGCAGAGATAATAGCGTAGAAAGAATAACAAAGTATAGAGACAAAAAAAGCGCCGATGTGGGCGCTTTTAATATATGGCTAAGTGACAGTTGTGATGCTTGACGATCGCAATCTATAAAATAATAGAAACACAACAAGCACTATCGGCCATGCTTATCGCAATCTACTGATTAATTATACAGTAAGGCGATGACGTCCTTTAGCGCGGCGACGAGCTAAGACTTGGCGGCCTTTTTTGGTTGCCATACGTGCACGGAAACCGTGAGTACGTTTACGCTTGATCACGCTTGGTTGGAATGTACGTTTCATAACTCACCTATCAAAATAATGGACTAAATTCGTAATAGCGGAGGATTATACCACCGCATAGTATTTTGGTCAATGAACTAATTTGCTCTGTTTTTATACAGATGATTTTACAACAGAGTGAGTTTTCTTATATTTATCCGTAATGAGATATTTACAGCTAAGAGATTTAGTTAAATAAACTCATATCAGTAGACCCAAATCATCTTTTAGAAAAACTATTTTGATAATCAATTTTTAAAACTTATCCACAGTTTGTGCCGAACTCTATAATAATTAACTATTAATATATATAAGTATTGTTGTTATTGGGGATCGTATTATCTGAGGTTAACTTGTTTTTTTACTTTTTTATCAATACGATAGGCTATGGGTAAGGTTGTGGATAACCTGTGGGTGAAATATGGATAACTCATGATATATACTTATCCACAAAACTATCCACAGTCTTATCCACAAAAAACGAGGTATTATCCACAGGCTGTTTGTGTTAGATTAGCGCCCTACTAGATGTATGATTTTAAGTTATGTGACCATAAGATATCTTTGTTAAGAAAAGAGGCTTTTTGGGGCTTAAAGTTGTTAGATTTACACTATAAAAACGACGTTCTTTTGACCGATTACCTTGGACTATGGGGTTAGTATTTTTCATGATTGATACAGCAACTATTTGGGATAAATGCCTAAACGACTTACGTTATCATGTTAAAGATAATGTCTTTACGATGTGGTTGAGACCGTTATCTGCTCATCAAGAAGCCAATAGCTTGATTATTCTTGCTCCTAATGATTACTTTGTAACCTATATCAAAAAGAATCATTTACACGACATCGAGCAGTTGGTTGCTAAACATAGCCAAGGTAGTATTGAAGCCGTTATTGTACGTGTTGATAATGCTGGCCGTGAGATGGTTGATAGTAATCTGGCCCAGTCAGGCTCATTGTTTGAAGAAGACCAGCCCTCCCCTCCCCCTGCTGATTACAACTTTCAAAGCACGCATAATGATATTGCTAGAGCGGATATCGATGCCAATATGCGTCATGCAGAACTGATTGAGTCTGCCGATGCCAAATCATTAAGCTATCTGAATCCTGACTTCACCTTTGAAACCTTTGTCACTGGTAAGTCTAATAACTTAGCTTATAAGGCCTGTTACGAGCTTGGAAAACGCCAATCAAAAAATCGTCACAATCCTTTATTTATATACGGACCTTCTGGTTTGGGAAAAACGCATTTAATGCATTCTGTAGCGCATCGCTATTTAAAAAATAATCTAACTTTCTACTATTTCACTTCCGAAAAATTTATTAATCAATTAGTTTATTCATTAAGAAATAATAAAATAGAAGATTTTAAAAAGAAAATAAAAAAAGTAGATTTATTAATTGTAGATGATATTCATGTATTAGCTGGTAAAACAAAAAGTAGTAATGAGTTTTTAACCTTATTTGCAGATTTTACCAGCGGTGATAAGCAACTGATTCTGGCATCAGATCGTCATCCATCACAAATGACGGAGTTTGACGAGCGTTTCAGGTCGCGCTTTTCTTGGGGTTTGACGGTTGCAGTAGATCCACCTGAGATTGACACTCGAGTACAAATTTTACAAAGAAAGGCGGCATCGTACGGCATGAGCCTGCCTAAAGAGTGTGCCCTATTCATCGCTCAAAACGTGGTTTCTAATGTCAGGCGATTAGAAGGTGCACTAAACCAAGTGTTTGCCAATGCCAACTTGACGGGAGCGCCCATTACACTTGAGATGGTGCAATACGCCCTAAAAGATATCGTTGCGATGCGTGTGCAAGCGGTAAATATGGATAATATTCGTAAAGTGGTCGCCGAATACTACGATGTAAGCGTAAAAGATATCATGGGTCGTAAACGTACGCGCAGCATTGCTAGACCACGACAAATAGCGATGGCGTTATCACGCGAATTAACCAGTGATAGCTTTCCTGAGATTGGTCAGTCATTTGGTGGACGCGACCACACGACAGTGATGCATGCTTGTGATAAGGTCAATGAGCTACGCGCCGCTGACCCCGCGTTTGATAAGGATTACAAAACGCTTGCCTTGATGTTGCAAGCGGGTTAGAAGCTTATGGCGTCATAATGTTGTCACGAGTCGATATGATTTATAATATTTTAATGATTAGCGGACAGACGCTGTATGGATTATCATCAGTAGACAAGGTATTATTAAGCCATTATTTTAAAACCCTATGATTTAAAAACGTATAAAAATTCTTTTAATAAGAGCAACTAATAAACAAGAGTAACTAAGCATGCAATTATCGATTAATCGAGAGTCGTTACTAAAAGCCATTAACTTGATTGCCAAGGCCGCCGATAAGCGCCACAACATGGTTATCTTGGGCAATATTAAGCTGCAATTGTCTGAGGGGGCGCTTATTTTAACTGCTTCTGACTTAGAAGTAGAGCTGACATCGACATTAAAATTGCCTGCTGGTGCCTGTATCGAAGCAGGTACCACCACATTACCTGCCACAAAGCTCAGAGACATCTGTAAATCATTGCCGTCGCAAGCGCAGGTCAATCTGACCACTCAAGAAAATGAGCGTTGCCTGCTGACCAGTGGTAAAAGTCGTTTTACTTTAGGCACATTACCAAGCGAAGACTATCCAAGTCTTGGTAATCCTGAAAATATCACACCTTTGACTATCAGTCGTAGTCGTTTGACCGACTTAATTCATAAAACCCAATTTGCAATGGCTATCCAAGATGTTCGTTACTATTTGACTGGTATGCTATTTGATGTGTCACAGCAGCAACTGACTACGGTTGCGACTGACGGCCATAGATTGGCGTTAGCGCGTAGTGCTATTGATGTCAGTAGCGACTTAAGTATGCAAGCGATTTTGCCGCGTAAAGCGGTGATTGAGCTTGAGCGTTTGGCTTCTGAGCTTGGCAAGATGCTGGGCGACAAAGATAACGCTGTGACATTGAGTTTTGGCCGTGAATTCTTACAAGTAAGCTTACCCTTTGGTGATGTGGATAGTACAGGGCAGGTGAGTGATGATTTAATGGTGACCTTTACCGCGCGTCTTATCGATGGTAAATTCCCGGATTATCGCCGTGTCATGCCAAGTAATACAGATAAATTGGCACTATTTAACCAAGAAAAAATGACTGATGTGCTGCGCCGTGTGGCAATTTTAAGTAATGAGAAATCTCGCGGTGTGGTGTTTAATTTTGCCAGTGATGGCATGGTAGAAGTTCGTGCTAATAATGCTGAGCAAGACGAGGCAGTCGAGATGATACAAGCAAAGTACCAAGGCGAGCCGATGGAGTTGTCATTTAATGCGGCGTATCTACAAGACGTTTTGGGCGTGATTCAAGGTGATTTGCAAATGCATATGAGCCAATCCAATGCCTCGGTATTGGTCAATCAGCTCAATGATGACTTTCATCAGTATGTTATTATGCCTATGCGTATATAACTTGGTGACCTTATGAAAAATAACAGTAATAAACTTTTGCTTACTAAATAGTGGGCGTAATATAGGCGGCTGTCACCCTTATGATTGAACGTCTACAAATTTCACACCTGCGTAATCTAACCCAGATCAGTTTAAATACTGCTGCTTGCAACGTTATTATCGGTGCAAATGGCAGTGGCAAAACCTCGTTACTTGAAGCGATATTCTTGCTTTCAAGAGGTAAAAGCTTCCGCCATCATCAGCCTAAACGCTATATTCAGCACCATCAAAATGCGGCAACGGTACACGCTAAGCTCAATGATGGCAGTACCTTAGCTATTCAAAAACAAGCGGATGCAACGACGGTTCTACGGCTGAATCAAACCACAGTTTATAACCAAAGCATTTTAACAGAGCAACTACCCACATTACTAATAGATCCGTCATCGATGGATATGTTAGAGCAGGGCAGTGCCAGTCGCCGGCAGCTATTAGATTGGCTAGTGTTTCACATGAAACAGGGTTTTCATCCGCAATGGGTCGCTTATCAGCGTTTGCTAAAACAGCGCAATAGTTTGCTAAAAAAGAGCCGTCACTTAACGCCAGTGCAGCTTACTGAGTTAAAATCATGGGACAAAGGGCTTGCTAGTCATGCGGCTCTTATTCATCATTATCGTGAGCGAGTCTTTAGCGATTGGCAGCCTTACTTTGCGAAGAGTATCACGCAGTTATTGCCTACCTACGCTGAGCAACTAAGTTTAAGCTATAACGCTGGCTACGACACCAATATCCCGCTAGATATCCAGCTTAACGAGCGTTTGGAGCAGGATTTGCAGCTGGGTTATACACGGATAGGTAATCACCGCGCCGATATTCATGTGCATTGGCGCTCTAGTGATTTATCAGAGCCTGCTAACAACGAGGCAGACAGCAGTGCAATCGCAGCACCGACAACTATAGAAAAAGCAGACACTGCGGCCAAACTACCGACTATAAAAGAACAGGCCGCTAACGTTCTCTCTCGCGGCGAGAAAAAACTGTTAATTACCGCTCTACGTTTATCACAATTACCGTTATTGCTTAATGATGAAAAGAACGCAATTGTTATAGAGAAAGGGAGTAATAGTGCGACTTTGCCAAATGACCATAACAAAGCGCGAGCTACGCCAATAGTGCTACTAGACGATATTACCGCTGAACTTGATGCTAGGGCGATAGAGATTCTGTTGTCGACATTGGCGCAGCTGCCATGTCAGGTATTTATGACCAGCTTAACCGAAGATATCTTACCGTTGGTGCATGAGTATTGGTCAGAACCTAACGTGTTTCACGTGAAACAAGGAAGCCTAATACGTTTATAAAAAACGCTTTTATAAACTGGTTTTGATGGTGAATATCAGCTAAGTTTGGGCTTCATTTTTATCAACCACACTTCATATTTTCCGAAAAATTTCATTGTTATGCTTGTGGGTGTAGTAGAAAAGTGATCTTGCTAAAATACTTGCTTGATACCGAGAAAACTGTCAGTAAACAGTGACTTAGCGCCAGAAAAATGTTAAAATAGAGCTTTATTTTTGCCCTGTTTTCAGCAAGTTATCTTATAAATTTTTATCAGTATTGTTTAAGGGTTTTTTGATAATATTCAGCTTCTAAGTGCTTGATAGATATATGCTTATTTCTAAGCTGTTTTAATGAAACGTAAAAGAAATGACAGCGTATATTAAAAACAGTCTTTGAGAAATTGGCTGTATTTAAGTCCACTTTTTTATTACTGTTTTATCTTCTTTTAGGCGACTTCTGATAAAACTTTTGCTAACTCTATAACTACATATTTTGACCATGAAACGTTAAATTTAAGATAACGTCGTCGAGCGTTGCCATTGTGGTGAGCAGATGACATATAGCTGATAATGGCTAGATTAAGGAATACACATGAGTGATTCATTACCTACCGACCACGAACAATTGATGAGCGACAGCGCTGTAGAGATTACTGCGCCTGCTGCAGCCCCTGAAGGAATGCCCTCTGATTATAGCTCCAAAGATATTCGTGTATTGCGCGGACTAGAAGCGGTGCGCGTACGTCCGGGTATGTATATTGGTGATACCGATGATGGTACCGGCTTGCATCATATGGTCTTTGAGGTGGTGGATAATTCTATCGATGAGGCGCTGGCTGGTCATTGCGACCAAATTGATATCATTATCCATGAAGACGAGTCGGTCAGTGTCATGGATAACGGTCGCGGCGTCCCTGTGGATATCCATCCAGAAGAGGGCGTATCGGCAGCACAGGTTATTATGACCGTACTGCATGCTGGCGGTAAATTTGATGACAACAGCTATAAAGTATCGGGCGGCCTACACGGCGTCGGTGTTTCAGTTGTAAACGCCTTGTCTAAAAAGCTTGAGATGAATATTTGGCGCGAAGGCTATCATTATCATCAAACCTATACCGATGGCGTTCCTGATGCCGATATTCAGCAGATGGAGGCGACCGATAAAACCGGTACGCAAATCCGTTTTTATCCAAGTAACGATGTCTTTACTGGTACCATTTTTGAGTACGATATTTTAGCCAAACGCTTACGTGAGTTATCATTTTTAAACTCTGGCGTGCGCATTGTCCTAACCGATGAGCGCATCGATAAGCGTCATGAGTTTGAGCACAAGGGCGGCTTGTCAGAATTTGTCAGCTACATCAATGCGGGCAAAGACGGTATCAATGAAGTCTTTCATTTCACCAGCGAGCAAGACGATGGCATCAGTGTCGAAGTGGCGCTACAGTGGACGGACACCTATAACGAAAAAGTATTGTGTTTTACCAATAATATCCCACAGCGTGATGGTGGGACGCATTTATCTGGCTTCCGCTCAGCTTTGACGCGCGGTCTTAACAGCTATATGGATCGCGAAAACTTATTCAAAAAAGAGAAAATCGTCGCCACGGGTGATGATGCGCGTGAAGGTTTGACAGCGATTGTCTCGGTAAAAGTACCTGATCCTAAGTTTTCCAGTCAGACCAAAGATAAGCTGGTGTCGAGCGAAGTGAAATCTGCCGTTGAATCGGCCATGCATGATAAGTTTAACGACTATTTGCTTGAAAACCCAAGTGCCGGTAAAGCAATTGCCAATAAGATTATCGATGCGGCGCGTGCGCGTGATGCGGCGCGTAAAGCTCGCGAGATGACCCGCCGTAAAACCACGCTAGATATCGCAGGTTTACCGGGTAAATTGGCAGATTGCCAAGAAAAAGATCCGGCATTATCAGAGCTTTATATTGTGGAAGGGGATTCTGCTGGTGGTTCAGCTAAGCAAGGTCGTAGCCGTAAGACCCAAGCAATTTTGCCCCTAAAAGGTAAGATTCTTAACGTTGAGCGTGCTCGTTTTGACAAAATGCTGTCATCTGCTGAAGTCGGTAACTTGATTACCGCGCTTGGTTGCGGCATTGGCCCGGATGAATATAATCCGGACAAAGTACGCTATCATAAAATCATCATCATGACCGATGCGGACGTCGATGGTTCGCATATTCGTACGCTGCTGTTGACCTTTTTCTTCCGTCAAACGCCAGAATTGATTGAGCGCGGTTATATTTATATCGCCCAGCCACCACTTTATAAAGTAAAAAAAGGTCGTCAAGAGCTGTATTTAAAAGACGATGAAGCCTTAAAAGCGTATTTATTATCCTCGACAATCGATAATACTAAGTTGCATATCAGTGCTGATGCGCCGGCTATTACTGGTCAAGCGCTTGAGACCTTGCTCAATGACTATAACCAAACCCAGCTTATCAAAGCGCGTTTGCAGATTCGTTATCCTGCAGTATTATTGGATGCATTGACGCATACGCCGAAGCTTAGCACCGATATGACTTATGATAAGTCAGTAATGGAAGCGTGGAAAGCGTCATTACAAACACAGCTTGAGCACTTTGGTAGTGATTTAAATCCTGAGATTGAACTGGTCAATATCCATGCGCCGCAACCAAAGAATATGGATGCTGCCGCTGCTGATTTATTGGGTATGACCGCAGTGGTAGAACTTGATGAAAGTGAAACATCTGCTGATGACAGTGATTCTTTATCTGCCAAAGCTCAATGGTTACCGCGTATCACTGTTTATGTGCATCAATTGGCGCATCATTATTTGTTAGATGCCAGCTTTATCAATTCAGGTGAGTATACCAAGCTGCTGCGCTTATCCGCTGAATGGAATACCTTGCTTGCAGAAGATGCCTTTATCCGCCGTGAAGCAAGCGCAGGTACGACCAAAGATATCCCAGTACGCGATTTTGATTATCTCTGGCAACAAATGATGCTTGAGGCGCGTCGTGGTTTGGCGATTCAGCGTTATAAAGGGCTGGGCGAGATGAACGCTGATCAGCTTTGGGATACCACCATGGATCCTGAAAACCGCCGTATGTTACGCGTGACAATTGAAGATGCGATTGCCGCTGACCATATGTTTACCTGCCTAATGGGTGACCATGTCGAGCCACGTCGTATTTTCATTGAAGAGAATGCGCTGACCGTGTCTAATTTGGATATTTAGCTTTTAAGCTTTTAGTTTATAGACCTTGAAGTTATAGTTTTGAAGTTTGAATATAATTGTTTATTGGTATAAAGTCATCTTGCTCGCAAGGTGGCTTTTTTCATGTGAAATATTATCAATAAAATAGTGAAGGGAATACTATGCTAAACGCAGAACAAAAGAAGTATTTGTCACAACTATCAAAAAAGACCTTAATTGATTTTGTCTCTGAGGTGTATGGTATAGATAAAATGCTCGATAAAAAAATTGAGCGTCTGCTATTACAATCAGATAAACCTAAACTTATAAAAAAGTTAACCACTACACTAAAAGGACTTAGAAGACGAAGGAAGTTTGTAGATTACTGGGAATCTAGTGAATTTGCTACTGAGCTTCAGCACTTAGCCAGCGATATAATGAGCCTTTATCCTGAGCAACCAAAAGAGTGCTTGACGTTACTTGAGTTATTTATAGAGTCTACTAATGCTAGCCTAGAACGTGCTGATGATTCCAACGGTTATATCGGTGATATTTATAGGAGTTTGACGTCATTTTGGCTAGCAGTGGCTAGCACTTGCTATGAGCAAGAAAAGCGAGACATACCTGTTGATGAGCGCGATATACTCAGTCAAGCTTGGATAAAGAAAGTAAAAGTGCTGGCTGACGATAATGATTATGGTACCAAAGATAGTTTATTAGAAAATATTGATCAACTGTTATCTGAGACTGAGATACGTGGATTGATCGGTGATTATCAACAAGAGCGTGAGAATATCCAAACAAAAAAAGCAATTAAAGATACGCTCAATGAAAGGCAAAACAGCCCTTTAAGTGATGATGCTTTTTCAATTAACTATGAAAAAATGGTAATTGAGATCGCCATAAAAAACCTAACAAGGGCGCTAGGTGATGTGGGTTTTTTTGAAACCATATTCTTTGAGATGCAAGAGACTAGACCGGTTCATCCTCGAAGATTAGAAGAGTTGCTAACATTTCTGCTAAATCAAAGAGCTTTTGATAAGGCATTACACTACTTAAATGAAGAGTGGCAAAGCGATGGTCTGTTAGATAAGATCAGACGTTTGGATTGGCTGAGTCACATATATCACATGCAAAAAGATACCGACGCGCTCATGGAGGTGCTAGGCGAGGCGTTTGAGCTACAATCAACCCCTTCGCGGTTAAAAGCTATCATGGCTGTGGCCAGTCCTGCTCAGCAATCTAAGTGGCGAAAAAGAGCTTATGAGCTGGCAGAACAACAAGAAAATGTATTTATGGCCACATCGCTACTGCTAGAAATAGGAGAGATTGAGCTTGCTAATGAGGTTGCAGTTGCCCGTCATTCCCAGTTTGCTGATGTGCATTACACAGATCTCACAAGCATGTTAAAAGATTTGCCAACTAAGACAGATTTACTTCAAGTTATTATTTACCGCACTTTACTTAACGATATTCTAGACAGCTCTCGCAGCAAAGCTTATGGTCACGCCGCTCGCTACTTCGATCGTCTAACCAAACTTGATACGGTTATTAGTAAATCGTCTAAGCCTTACAGTGAACTTGCGACCCATAAAGAATATGTCATTACCCTTAAAGACAAGCATGGTAAAAAGCGTAGTTTTTGGGAAAAGGTAAACGATTAGATTGATATAGTGTTTCACGTGAAACTTATGGCAATAAGCAGAAATAAGCGAAGAATAAAATGATTGAAGTTATATTACTTGCTATTGCTCTTGCGATGGATGCGTTTGCTGTTGCGATTGGGTTAGGAGCTAAATCACAAAAACAACATCATCGTTATGTGTTGCATTTGGCAATTTATGCGGGCTTGTATTTTGGCATTGCGCAGGGCGTGATGCCGTTGATCGGTTATTTATTGGGCGCCGCTTTATTAGGCTGGTTGGCTGCGGCTGCACCTTGGATTGGTGGCTTTATCCTTATCGGTCTTGGCGGAAAAATGCTTTATGAAGTGTTTTTTGGAGATGGAGAAGAGGTTGTAGATAAAGCCCTGCATATAAATAGTGAGACAGTTTCTGTAAATGACAACCTAAAGAAAAATATCAATCATCGCACCATGTTTACCCTTGCTATTGCCACCAGTATTGATGCGATGGCAGCTGGTTTTACGCTTAATTTGTTGGCGCTTAATGCGTGGTTAGCGTGTTTCATTATCGCTATTATCACGGCTATTTTTAGCGTTTTTGGTGTTTATTTGGGTAAGAAATCAGGGACGTATCTTGAAGATAAGGCGGAAGCGCTTGGTGGGCTAGTACTTATACTCATTGGCTTAAAAGTAATGTTTTTTAGCTAGTTTATTAACCTTAACCCCAGTTCGGGATAAGGGCTCAAAAAAAAGATAAAAAAAGAAGTCCGAAGTTGTTAAAGTGAGTTTACCAAGACCACTTAAGCAAAAAGGACTTCTTACATGGACAACCTAACCGAACTATACTGCCATATTGACGACTTTTATCAGCAATTCAAACCTGAGTTTGACGCTCACTTAATCGCAACGGGCCGTCAACGGCTAAGAGCATGCAAGATAAGTGTATCAGAGATGATGACCATCTTGGTACTGTTTCATCAACTGCGGTATCGACAGTTTAAGTCTTTTTA
>NZ_LXWA01000039.1:0-39436 GCF_001652315.1 Psychrobacter sp. SHUES1
AAATACTCAAATACTCAAATACTCAAATACTCAAATACTCAAATACTCAAATACTCAAAATTATTTTGAGGATCTGTAATAACCTTGTCAAATAAAAATTGTCTGTTATCAAAGTTCCTCTAATATATTCTGTTTAAGTAAGAAAAATATTGATTACGTTTCAGGTGACAGTATTTTAGCCGAATCTTTTATAAACGAATCATTATCGTAACGATGACACAAATACTAGCTTGAGCTTGATTATTAAGGCAGACTTTCCTGCGTATAGCAGAGTTTGTTCTAACTATTCAAACCATTTGCTTCATCTTTAAATGTCTCTACAACCACAGAGAAAATATCGTCCCAAACCTCATCATTTGCCAAAAACGGATAATCTTTCAATAGCTTATTACTTTTAGCACCCTTATTCTGCAGCATGCTACGAATGATTCTATCGGCATAGCTGTTGGGCATCTCAATAATCTCTTTTATCGCCAGTCGTGCATGGTCATGTTGTCTTAGGTACTGTGACTCGTTATGCATCTCTTTTTCAATAACATGCGCAATCAGTCCTGATAAGTACTGAACATGAGGCGTCAGGTCCATAAAGCGCCATGCCGGTTGAATAAGGTGACTGTCTTCAAAATTTAAGTTTGAGCGAATACCATCAGGGTAAGTAATCGCTTGTTTATCAAAGCTGTAATGATCACGGATTTGCTCCATAAGTGGCACGGATACACGGTCTAAAATTTTATCATAGGCATGACGGTCTGAGGGATGCTCAGCGATGGCTTGCGATATAGGTAAGATAATCGGCTCATGAATGATCTGGTCGCGTCTGAGTACATCGTTAATTAGGAAGCGATGTACTCGGCCATTGCCATCCGCTAGCGGATGAATATACACAAAAGCAAAGGAAGCAACCGCACTACGTATCAGTGCCGATTGTCCCTCGGTCTTTTCCATAAATGCCTGTAACCCTTTGAGCTTTTCAGCAATGTCATCAGCAGGTGGCGCAATATAGTGCACAATCTCTTTAAAGCCATTGACCTGAGTATGCGACACAAAAACTGGAGATTGACGGACGCCATACTGCTGGATGACCGTTTTGCTACCAAGTATCTCTTGTTGCAACTCTGCTAGCGACTCAGGATCAAGCGGAATATCGCCCTTGCCGGTACGCCGTGCCATCACATCGGCGAAACGTTCAATACGTTTTAACTCTTTCCCTTCACCTTCTATAGTAAAACTGGCTTTACTCTCTCGTAATGTCATCCATACGGAGGCACGCATCAGTAAGTCTTGCCCAAATTCATCGTTCAGCTTGTCAACCATTGTGGCAATATCGAGTGCAGCGGCTTGCGTAAACAACTCTGTTTTCACCAATTGAGGACAGAAATGACGGGTTCCTGCAAGATTGTCATTGATACGCCAACGAGCATTCTTTATGACATGCGCAGGGCTTGAAGTAACCTGCTTCTTAGCATCTAGAGCATCCACATAGTTACCGCCTAAATTACTCGGTACTGCTAACTGCTGACCCATGAGCCACTCATACAAGAAAGCCATTCTACGGGCATAGCTGCCTGTCGGCTCAGCGTTTACCCATGCTTGTACGTCATCAGCACCTACCTGCTCAAATAGACGAACCAGTAACTCTAAATTCAGTACTTCATGACGCATGTGAAACTGTAAGTGCGCAATGATAGTGTCCAGTGGACGCGCGGTTTCCTGATAAGCGTTATGAATGACGTCACCGTCTTTATAGGTTTGTCTGCGCCCACCGATACTACTGCTGACATATAAAGGGGACACCAGCTCGATGCTGGCATAACGGATAAGCCATGCTGCGCCAATAGGGTCTGAAGTAGGGGTATTCATCATGAGGGGCTCAAGCGATTATAGATAAGCTATTTTGCAGAAAAGCGATTATGAATGCAATATAATGATTATAATGAAGCCTCATTGCATTAAATCGATTTTTATATGACGCTGTGATGTCTTTAGATAAAGATCGAAGGGCGTTTTAAGTGGGCATAATTGAACGAAATTGAATGATGAAAATACACCGTTCTTAACACAGCTACGTAGTAATAGAGTACCTATTTCTGCAAATAAAGCCTTCTTGCCTCGCGTGTAAAGCCTTATATATCAGCTATTTATGAACAAAAATAAAATAAAATACCTCAGCTATGAGCCTGGCTTTAACACCCGGTAAACAGTAGCTACGCCAACACCAACTGCCTTAGCGATTTCCTCTTTTGTCATATTGCCTTGACTGTCTAATTCTCTAATACGATTGTGTTTCGTTGTATTAGGCTTCTTACCGGAGGGCTTATAGCCACTGTTAGCCAATCCCTGCTTGATACGCTCTCTACGCTTGTCGTTATCAAGCTTTGCCATCGTTGCTAATAAGTCGATCAGCATATGGTTAATCACTGTTAGGATCTCACCTGTCATGCCATTATTAACTGTATGCGTCGTTGGTAGATCAGCCACCACCAATCGCAAGCCTTTGTCTTTGATACGCTGCTTTAGAATTGCAAAATCATCTTGAGATAATCGGCTTAATCTATCCACGCTTTCAACCAGTAGAATATCGCCTTGCTCAGCGTCCTTTAGCAGCTTGGCTAATAATGGTCTATCGAGCTTTGTACCACTGAAATGCTCGACGTACTCAACATGGTTATCATCATAACTTGTACTGAAAGCCACCAAATCAGCCAATGCTCTGGTAGCGTCTTGATCCTTAGTGCTGGCTCTCACATAAATACGAACAGTCATAACCCACCTCTATTATTTAGACTTAATAATTAGTGCTCATTGATAATAACAAGATATTACTATCATTTAATAATATAAAAAAGTCTAATGATAGATAGATTATCATTTAAAGGTTTTATGTTTTGGGTATAGGCTAATGATAGGAAAAAAGCACAGCAGCCAGTCTTATAATTCAAAAGTCTGTTATAGATGGTTCCATGCTAACAGTCTGCTTTAAGTAGTCTGTTAATATGTTTGAAGGGTGAGATAGCTGGTTCCGCTAAGGTATACCCTAGGATAATAGGAAATCCATCGCGGATGACAAAACCTGTTTAGCTTTTAAACAATACGGGTTTGTCGATAGTATGTAAGATAAGTTCGAAAAGTGACTAGAGTGTTAGATTATTCATACTGGGTCTGAATTAAAATTTTATTGTGATTAATTTCTGCTCAATGTTATTCATTTGTCGCCATGATGAGTGATGGCGGCTTGTGATTTAGTTAGGAAAAATAATCTTGAGTAATAAGGTACGTTTGTAGCATTTGCAGCAGGGCTTGTTCTAGGCTTCTTTACTTACACTTTCCTGTAAATTCTTTTTTAGTAAATGATCGAATATAAACGGGCCAAAAGGTAAGAGTGAGCCGAGTACGCCCGCAGGTATTGCCCAAAGAGGCATTTTCATTTTGATAGCTGAGCCTATAAGTATTATGATATAGGTAATAAACAATATACCGTGTGCCATACCGATGTATTTCACACCTTCTGGAATGTCCAGCATATATTTTAGTGGCATGGCGATACAGAGCAATAATAAGAAAGAGGTGCCTTCTAGGTAGCCTATAATGGTAAGGCTTTTTAATGCGGCACTTTGTTTTTTTCTAAGATTATGTATTTGTTTGATAGTTAGCTGAGCATGTGACACTATATTATCCTTTTGTTATTTCAATAAATAATTTAGGCGGTATTCAATGTCTTTATAATAATGGCCCTGTCCAGAGCTTTGAAGTACTGGTTTTTGTCATCTACCACTTAGCACGTCACGCCTTCGTCTAGCCACTTCAAAATCATCCTGCGTTCACTCGCATACAATTATGCATTGGGTTTTGGGATATAGAATGAGAGAGTATTTGTATTAATCATATATCACCTTCCAGTTCGCATTTTTATAAACACACTTGAGTATAAAAAGTATCTTTCCGTATAGAGCAGCTATGACGCTAGTTCTTTTTATTTGTACTGATCAATATTCACTTGTTTATTCATTACGCTTACTTTCCAAAAATATCATATCAATTATAATCAACGCTACACCGACACAGACACCTATATCTGCAACATTGAAAATAGGATAATTCCAGACATCAGCATAATGCACATGGATAAAGTCAACCACTTTGCCAATTCTTAAACGATCGATTAAGTTGCCAATCGCACCGCCAAGCACTAAGGCCAACCCCATAGACAATAGCTTGGCTGTACGTGGCGCTTTGATTAAATAAATCGTTAAAAAGATAGCCATTACAAAAGCTAAGCCTGAGAAAAACCATTTCTGCCAACCGCCAGCGTCGGCTAAAAAGCTAAATGCTGCCCCATAGTTATAAGCGAGTGTCCAGTTGAGAAATGGTTCAATGACCGGTACGGGGTCATTGAACGCTAATTTGGTTTGGGCCAACCACTTAGTCCATTGATCAAGTATTAACACCATTATCGCCAACAAATACCAGATAAAAGCGCGACTGCCATTGGCAACCATTTTTGGCATTTTATCCAACTTACCTTTAGGTGTTATCGAGTTGCCTGAAGTCACGTACATAGCTTTAGGCGTATGATTCATGGTTTTAGAGTCAATCGATTGATGAGTACTACTCACAGCTATAGGTACTTTATTGTCAGCAATATTAGTACTAGCCGATTCAACGCTATTCAATTTAGTACTATCTAATCTGTCGGTAGATTCAGTCATAGTTGTTTTCTTTATCTGTGTTTATACAATGAACAATGTTAAACGTATATGTTTTTGGTATACGACTATTAATCGCGCCACTTTTATAAACGGCTCCACTTACCGCTCTGGTGTTATGAAACTTACGGTAATAATTTTTTATTAGGGAATCTGTTGATTGATTTCAACATTAACCTGAGTCTGTTCAGCGCTAATCACTATAGGATTACCCGATAAGTCGCCTGACTCTGCTATGGCATTACCGCTATGACTAATACGAGCAACGACTGCTAACTGAGTTTTGTCACTACGAGCTGAATTTAACGTGCGATCTGGCATCATCGCATCAAGATTGCTTAAGCGGATACTAGCCTCACCTTGCTTGATAATACTAATGGGTAAACGTTTGGCGGCAAACGGTGGACCTCCTTTAACGTCACGTATCGCAACAAACAACACATCATCAGCTTTCACTAACGGTAATAAATTAGCGTTAATTTTCACTGTCACGTCAATACCTTCTAGCGCTTGCTTTTCTTGCGTGCTAACGTAGTTGCTTAACTCATCTAAGCTTGCTAAAGCTTTAGTATGATCACCTGGTTTGGCCACAATGCTGCCTTGTAAGCGTTTAATCCAACCTTGCGCTTGGGCAAAGTTACTACTACGAGTCTCACCCATTGCCATGAGCATTTGAGCCCGTTCATGCTGCGGATTCTTAGCTAATATAGCTTGTAATACACGGCGAATATTGGCGTCTAACTGACCTTCATTAACGAAAAAGCTAGTCTGAGCATAAGTGGTGGCGATTTCTTCATTTTCAGGAGCTAAACGATAGGCACGAGATAAGGCTTCCAGCGCAGAATCAGTTGCCTCCATAGATAAGAAAAGCTCGGATAGGCGCATCCAGCGATTAGGATCATCAGCATTACGATGAACATTGGTTTGCATGGCGCTAATCAACTGACGACCATCTTCAAACGCCCATGATGGCGGCTTGTCAATTTTAGCTGTCAATAGGTCGTCAGCCACTTGTCCTACTTTGTCCTCAGCTGTCCACAAATCAAACACGGGCGTACGATTGCCTATTAGTAAATACGCCATTGCAGCCAATATTGGGATCCAAGCTGCGACAATTAAACGGCTTTTGACATCAGGGGTGACCATAGGTGTTATCTGACGCTGCACATCTAATAGCTGACGCTCCAGTTCCAGCTTTTGATTTTGATAATGGCTATTATTAATAGTACCGCTGTCTTTATCTGTTTGTAGCTCAGCTAAACGTTCGCGAAATACTGCAACATTAATATCTAGCAGTTGATTGTCTATTGGTTTGGACTGCAAACGCGGTGCTCGTAGCCATGGCATAATAGCAATCAGCGCAAATATAAGAGCAATCAGCAAGCTTAGAGTTACAAATAAGCCAAAAGTAGAAAATAGAGTCATTTTTTGTCCTCTAGGCTAGTAATGTCGTGGTCGACACTCTCAGCTTGCGATAATAGACGATCAAGCTCAGCCTTTTCCGTAGAGGTCAAGGCAGCAGTACTGTTCACTGTGACGCCGCTTTGACCACGGGCAACAACTTGGCGACGCTTACTTTGCCAAAACCAACCAATAATTAAGACGAGCAATAATAGTGGTGGAAAAAACCATAGGATCCATGTTGATGGTCGCATAGGCGGCTTGTAGCTAATAAAGTCACCGTAGCGCTCTTGCATATAGACGCGTATTTCAGCATCACTACGTCTATCTTTAATTAAATCATAGACTTTTTGCTTTAGATCCTGTGCAATCGGTGCATCAGAGGCTGCAAGGTTTTGATTTTGGCATTTTGGGCAGCGAAACTCTTCTATTAATCCACGATACTGAGCTTCTTGCTGTGGTGAGTCAAAATCGTATACGTCAATAGCTGCGTTTGCCGTCATGTTAAGCAGACACGCTAGTATTAAGCTTGCTAGTTTTAAAACTATATTGGGTTTTAGTTGAGGAGCTCTTATTCGAGTAACGTTCATTTGCACATCTCCTCAACCTGAATGAGATCAGGACTATCGTTGTTCTTATTAGCCTTATTAAGTACTGTCAGGCACGGCTTAACACGCTGTTGCCAATTGGCTTCATTAATCTCACCAACAATATGCTGACGAATGATGCCATCTCCATCCACAACAAAGGTTTCGGGCGCACCAGTTATGCCTAAGTCTAGAGCAAACTGACCCAATGAATCCTGAATAGACATAGAAAATGGATCACCGCCTCGGTTTAAGTAACTGAGCGCATTACCAATCTCATCCTTATAATTCACACCAACGATATCAACGCCGCGCTCTTCTAGTTGCATTAAAAACGGATGCTCAATAACGCAAGTTGGGCACCATGAGCCCCAAACATTAAGTAAAAACGGCTTATCCGGCAAATTATCATTGGTGATAGTACGGGTAGTATCTGCTAATAACGGCAGCTCAAAGGTAGGAACCGGACGCTCAAGAGCGGTATTGGTCACAATGTCTGTTGGTTTACCTAAGCGCATGTACAATATAACTACCAAACCAAAAAAGAGGATAAGCGGAATTAAGAACCATAGCTTCGTCTGCTTTTTTTTCATTGTCTTTGGGTTACGCTGCTTACTGTTTTGGCTATCTTTTTGCTCAGGAGTATTATTCGACATAGTCATTTATTTCTCCTTTAGTGTCGACATCGTCGATACTGAGATTGCCTGCTCAATAGCTACCTCATTGACTCCATAAGTAGCCAAACTACCAGTAACTAGCAACGGAGCTTTAATTTTTTTGATGCGGTATCGTTTATCAAGCATACTAATTAATCCACCTAGAGCCATGATAATTGCCCCTAACCAAATCCAGCGAATTAATGGTTTTACATAAATCCTTAATGCCCATTGGTTACTACCATCGGCAATAGGTTCGCCCAGTGCGACATAAACATCGCGCATAAGACTGGGGTCAATAGCAGCTTCAGTTGTTGGCATCGTGCTGATAATATAAGTACGCTTTTCTGGAGTCAGTTTCGCCACTTCACGACCGTCTTTGGATACCACCACTTGCGCTTGCGTTGCATCAAAGTTACTACCCTTTATTTCAAAAAATTCAGTTACTTCAAAATCGTAACCTTGAACATTGACTGTATCGCCAATACCCATTGCTACGTCACGCTCAATACTCAGGCTACTAGTAAAGGCTATGCCAATGACAGCAACCAATACGCCAATATGAGCAGTCTGTTGACCCCAATAGCTAAGACGCAGCTGACGCAGACCTTTAAAGAAATTAGGGGCGTTCTTGGTTTTGTCTCTAAAGTCAACGATCATCCATAGCAGTACCCAAAAGCTCACCGCTAAAGTCACGCCAATATTGAACATAGCAGATGGACTGGTAAAGTAGGCGATAATAGCAGCCAATACGATACTACTAGCGGCAATGGCGATACCCACCCCTAGTAACGGACGCTTATCTTGTTTCCAGCGAATATTAGAGCCCATACCCATAGCGATTAACAACAGCCATGTCAAAGGCACAAACAGCGCATTGAAGTATGGAGGCCCTACAGATACCTGACCGAGACTAAAGGCATCAGCGATAATAGGATAGAGGGTGCCGAGCAGCACCACTAAGGTTGCAATCAAAATGATGGCGTTATTGATCACTAAAAAGGACTCACGTGAAATCAGCTGATATTGACTTTCAACGGTTAAACGCCAACCGCGAACGGCAAACATTAATAGACCACTACCGATGATAATGCCAAGAATAGCTAAGATGACCAAACCACGCGTCGGATCAGCGGCAAACGAATGCACTGAGGTAAGGACTCCAGAGCGTACCAGGAACGTGCCAAGCAAGCTTAAGGCAAAGGCGAAAATAGCCAGCATGATGGTCCATGCTTTAAACACCCCGCGCTTTTCAGTGACTGCTAATGAATGCAGCAATGCTAAGCCGACAAGCCAAGGCATAAACGAGGCGTTCTCTACCGGATCCCAAAACCACCAACCGCCCCAGCCAAGCTCGTAGTAGGCCCACCACGAGCCCAGTGCAATACCAATGGTCAAAAATCCCCAAGCCGCGAGCGCCCATGGACGTGACCAGCGTGTCCAAGCAGCATCTAAACGCCCTTCCCACAATGCCGCCATACAAAATGCAAAAGGTACTACCATACCCACATAGCCCATATATAACATGGGCGGATGAATAATCAGACCGAAATCTTGTAGGACAGGATTTAAATCAGCGCCATCGACCGCTAGATTGGGTAAGGTACGCTCAAACGGTGACGAGGTAAATATCAGCATCGTTAGCATCATTAACTGTACACCGGCCAAAATAACTAATACCCGCGCACGCATTGATAACGGCAAGCCGCGACTAAAGTATGATACCAGTGCACACCATGTGGCCATGATGGTCATCCATAGCAGCAAAGAGCCCTCGTGTCCGCCCCATGTCGCCGATAACTTATAGTACCAAGGCAACAGCGTATTAGAATGCTGCGCGACGTAACTGAGGCTAAAATCATTATAATAAAAACCTGCTATCAAAGCGCCAAATGACGTTATCATGGCGGCAAACTGTGCCCAAGCTAGGCTAGGGGCTAGTCGTTGCCAAGCAACTTGGTTACGAATAACACCAATAGTTGGCAGAATTACCTGCAATAACGCCAGTACAAAAGCGGTAAGCAAGGCAAAATAGCCCAATTCTGTAATCAACATACGGTCTAACCTTATTTACTCTAATGCGGTTGCAGTTTACTGTGGCGGTGGAATTTTTATTATTAGAACCCACCCCGAAATCTGCTGCTATCTCTAGTTTTTAATTGATTTCGAAGGGTTTTATTTAACTACTTTAGGCGGATTTACCAGTGGAGGCGCGCCTTTAAAGCGCAGTAAACGTAACGCATTAAGAGTAACGATCACTGTTGCTCCAGCATCAGCTAGAACCGCAATCCATAGTCCAGTAATGCCGAATATGGTCGTGATCAGAAAGACGCCTTTGAGACCTAAAGCGAAAATGACGTTCTGATGAATGTTGCGCATGGTGGCACGTGAAAGTGCGATGAGATGAGCCATGTCCGTAACACGACTTTTTAATAATGCGATATCGGCCGTCTCAATGGCCACATCGGTACCACCACCCATCGCGATGCCAACATCGGCAGTTGCTAGCGCTGGCGCATCGTTAATACCATCACCAACCATCGCTATTTTGCGGTTGTTCTTCATCTCGTTAAGCAGGCGCAGTTTGTCCTCAGGCAACAGCTCAGCTTCCCATTCCACGTCTAAATTACTGGCAAGTGCTTGAGCGGTTAAGCGGTTGTCGCCTGTTAGCATGACGGAGCGCACACCCATCGCTTTGAGCTGAGCCACACCTTCATGAGCGTCGTCTCGTAATTCGTCTCTTAGCGCGATTAATCCAAGCACTTCACGGTTTTGCTCATCGAAAAGAACAGAGACGGTCTTACCCTCATTTTGCAGCGCCTCAATTTGCGCCTGTTGTGTGGATGAAATCAATGCCTCATCGGCTGCGTAAACAGGCGAACCGATAGCTAGCGCGCGCTCCGCGACAGTTGCGTGTACCGCTTTACCGGCAGTTGCAGAAGCATTGAAGGCCACAGGTATGAACACTTTAGCAGCTTCAGCATGACTAACAATGGCTTCAGCAAGCGGGTGACTAGAACCAGTCTCCACACTGGCAAAAAGTGCCAATATCTCATCTTGACCTTGAGAATTCTGACCTTGAATACTTGAGTCCTCTTGTGTAAAGGCAACAACATCGGTCACGCGTGGTTTGCCTTCAGTTAAAGTGCCTGTCTTGTCAAAAGCGACCGTCTTCACTTGGCCGATAGTTTCTAAAGCACTACCGCCTTTGATCAGCAAGCCACGGCGCGCACCAACAGCAAGACCAGAGGCGATGGCAGCGGGTGTTGATAGTACAAGAGCACAGGGACAGGCAATCAGCAACAGTGCTAGACCGCGATACAACCAAGTCGACCAATCTCCACCCATGGCTAACGGTGGAATGATAATAATTAGTGCGGCAATAGCCATCACTGCCGGTGTGTAATAGCGACTGAATTTCTCAATAAAACGGGCAGTGGGTGCTTTGGAGGCTTGGGCTTGCTCTACCAGCTCAATAATGCGCGAAATGGTGTTATCGGCGGCTGTCTTTTCTACGCGCACTTGGAGCACACCATCGATGTTAATTGACCCTGCAAATACATTGTCACCCATCGTCTTGGCAACAGGAACAGACTCTCCCGTCACGGGCGAATCATCAAGGCTGGACGCACCTTGAACAATGGAACCATCAGCAGATACCCTATCTCCAGGACGCACCAGCACAAGGTCATTCACTTGTAATGAAGTCGCTGGAACGTTACGCTGCCCACCTTGAGCATCAAGTAAAATCGCACTTTTCGGAACCAGCGATGATAAGGCTCTGATGCCAGCGCGAGCGCGATCAGCAGCGATACTCTCAAACAGTTCACCGATTGAGAACAAAAAGACAACCGCTGCGGCCTCTTCAGCTTCACCAATGATAAGTGCGCCAAGCACGGCGACGGACATCAGCGTTTCAATTGAAAAGAATGAACCTGTTTTAGCCAGTGCTAAGGCTTTGCGTGCAAATGGAAAAACGCCTACAATCACAGCGATGGCAAACACCCATATCCCATAAGCGGGGAACAGTAGTGACAGTGCATAAGCGCTGCCCATCAAAATACCGAGACCAACAACCTGTTTGCCTTTTTGAGTTTGCCACCACCGCTTATCCTGCGGAGCCATCTGATTGTCGCTGTCAATATCAATAGCCGATACAGTTTGTTGACCAGTATTGGCAGATATACCGAACCCTAGGCTTTTGATGGTTTTTTCAATATCACTAGCCTGAGTCGGCGCACCAGGGGCTAAATTTAGCTCTAGCGTTTCTGTAGCGAAATTCAGCTCAACATCAGAAACCCCAGGCATACGTTTCAAAGCTGTTTCAATCTTGCCGATGCAACTGGCACAGTCCATACCTTCAATATGATATTTCATAATAATTTACCCTTTGAATAATGATATTATGAACCCTATAGTGGCTTTAGAGTCAAGGTTATTTATCTACAGTTTCGTAATTTTAATTTCTCTAGCGCTAGTCTTTACAGCCACTTTAATTATTTAAATCATAGAGGTTGTTATGACAATCAAAATTGGTGAGCTCGCTAAACGCACAGGTGCCACAGTAGAAACCATTCGCTATTATGAAAAAGAGCGTTTATTACCCGAGCCTTTTCGTAGCGAAGGGAATTATCGTTTATATAATGAAGAGCACATTGAGCGTCTACAATTTATCCTACATTGCCGTACGCTCGATATGGCTTTAGATGATGTGCGAATCTTACTTGAATACTGGGAGTCGCCTGACAAGGACTGCGGCGATGTGAATAACTTGCTAGATGAGCACATTCATGCTGTGGAAATACGAATGGAAGAACTGATGCACTTAAAGCATCACTTGACCGTTTTACGCCAGAAATGTGCAAGTAGTGCACCAGCGTCATCATGTGGCATTTTAAACGCGCTTGTCGATAACTCCTGTCATGAGTAATGATATCAGTAGTGTTCATTTCTGACGGATCAAATCATGAAAGGTTAAATACGCCCTGATGTTAAGCACAAAAAAACCCAGCAATGATAGTAAGATCACTACTGGGTTGGAGAAAAGCAATAAATATGTTGTGCTGACTTCTCAGGTCTTATTTATCATTCATAGCAAGGTAGATATTACGATCTGATGCGGATGCGTCATCCACATATTTTGAATCACGCCATGTCGTATAAGCATAGACACCACTGTATGGGCTGATGCTGTTCTGACGGAAGTCAGAAATCCAATTTGTACCATCGAAAATTTGAATATGGCCATGTGGACGCTTTGATGAGCGATCATAGACAATAACATCACCTACTTGGGTTGGCATATCATTGCTGATTTTGCTGAAACCTGCTTTCTCAAGTGTGCCACGAGTGGCGTACTGATAGGCTGAAGGATTGGGTGTAAATTCATAACCAGCTGATTGTAGTGCTTTACGTACGTAACGGGCACAATATCCAGAGCTGCCAGATAAAGCCACTTTTGAGGCGCGAGCAGCAGCGATAGCGGGGGCTGAATTGCTGTCAGGAACCTTATTGACTTGCTGCTGTTGTTTTTCAGCGTATAAGCGGCTGTTTAATGATGAAAGCTGATTCTCTTTTTGCTTGGCCTGCGCACTTAGGTTGCTAATTGCTTGACTAATTTCATCATTATTAGAAACATAAGCACCACTTTTGGTGCTATAGATGTTTTTTGATGAACCGTAGTTTGATGCCACAGAAGTATTGGTGATGGTATTATTTGTTTGAGAGATTGTGATAGCAGCACCACTCGTTTGTGCTATGCCCATACCCAGTACTGACAAAATCAATAAAGCCTGTTTCATAAATCTAATACCTACGGTTAATTCAAAATCGTCTGTTATCAACAACAGCGCAGTCAATTAAATCTCAACAACACAAGTATATATACGTCATAGTGACTGATACTTCTGCTGCATATTATTCATATAAAAAATAATTATTGGCGATCACAGCTCATTGAAGTCTTACGAAGCTGTTACAAATCAAGCTGCTGACCAAAACACAAAGCCGACTTTAGCATAGGCTGTTTAGCCTGTCATCACCCTTAAAAACCCCAAAAATACTTTTTTGATGTTGAAAAAATTGCTAATATCCCACATTTTACAATGTAAGTTTGTGTAACATGTACAGAATATAGCTGACTAGATTGACCACAATTTCTACTGTTTTATAAGCAAAAAAACGTCTGAGGGTTAAATCTATAATTTAGATTTAACCCTCAGACGTTTTTCTATTGGATGAAGTAATTACCCTATATAGGGTCTAACTAATTATTAAGATAATATAATAATTTATAATATTAATATAGATGCTAATTCCCTACTAGCTTATGTAATATTACGTAATTGTTTCGATACATCCTGTATATTCTTGTATTAACCCTTAGTCATTTATCTATTTTAAGGGTTAATAACCGATAAATTCGCTTACATTGTCATCAAAAGTTACAAATTCAAAGTTATTTTTAATTTTAAAGTCGCAATAGCTAATGAATTTTTTGATGAAGAATCATTTTATAAGCAATAGAACAGTCTTATACCTACCTCATTTACTTTTAACGCTAACACTATAATCAAAGTATTCTTAACTGCTAACACACTATAATTGCTGCTCTACCGATTCAATATCAGCATAAACTTGGGTTGTCCCGTCTTTATTGAGCTGCATAACCTGATAGGGCATGAATTTATTTTGATACTCCATACCTGGGCTACCAATAGGCATGCCAGGTACGGCAAGACCCATAGCTTGTACTGGCGGATTTTCTAAAAACTGCGCCATATATTTAGCGGGTACATGACCTTCAAAGACGTAACCATCCGTAGTGACTACAGTATGGCAAGAACGCATTTCATTTGGAACGCTGTAGCGCTCTTTAAATACGGCTAAGTCCGCAACATCTTGCGCGGTTGCACTTAGACCATTATCTTCTGCATGACTTATCCATTCTTTACAGCAGCCGCAATTGGCATCTTTATAGACAGTGGCTGATACGTTTTTTAGTAAGTCTGGTTTACTTACTGATGTCATCATAGAATTATTTATAACGTTTGGTTCAGCTGTCTTTGGAACAGCCAAAACATCTTCAGTTGATGCCGATGTTGTGCTTGCATCAGATACGCCACTACTCGGTTGGCTACAAGCAAATAGTGATGAGGCGGCAAGTAATACTAACGTACTACGCAACCCCTTAGACAGATAACGATTGAATATAAGACTGGATTTTATTTTTAAGGGGGTCATAGTGCTCTCTCATGTACTGTAGATATTGTGAGCTATAGAAGGTCAAGTAACACTTCATATCGTTTGGTAATGTAGCATAATAACCCATCAAACGGAGTACGTAAATTTATCCATTGAGCAGTGCGGACTGGTATCATAAGCAGTTTTCATTTTGAAATGCTGCCTGTAGTATTAACAGGTCTATCCGAGTTTTGGATTTTGACTAAAAATTCAAAACTCATAATTTTGGATAATTTGCGATGCGCCTGTCTACTATTAATCTACAAAAGCGTTTGAGTACTCACTCAAATCAATTACCGCTATGGTTTACGCTAGTAGCAGCATGGCTTGCAGGGGCTATTTTTTTATTTGCGCTAGCGCCTCATGGGTTCTGGCCGCTAGCAATAGTGTCACCAGCGATTTTATATGCGCTGTTGGTACCAAATATGAGTGGTCGTCGCGCTTTTATTATCGGTGAAGCTTACGGTATGGGGCTATGGTGCGTCGGCGGCTTTTGGCTCTATACTGCCATCCATGATTATAGCGATACTCCAACGTGGCTCGCATTGATTATGATTGGATTGATGGGTCTCGGTATGGGACTGTTTCATGGATTTTTAGCACTAGTCTTTAACCGTATGGTAGGCAAACAACCCTTTTCATTTGCTGCTCTTTGGGTGCTACAAGAATGGTTAAAAACTTGGTTATTCACAGGCTTTCCGTGGCTATTTGTTGGTTATGCATTTACTGAAGAGTATTGGTTATCGTCCTTAGCACCCGTTGCTGGTGTTTTTGCCGTCTCTTTTGTTGCCATACTATTGGCTGCAAGTTTAGTAGAGCTACTGCTTCGACGCAGTAGTTATGCCGTCGTTTCTGTACTGTTATTAGCCATTAGCACATCATTATGGCTGGTCAATCCGCAATGGACAAAACCTAAGGGCACACCTGATCTGTCAGTGTCATTGATTCAAGGTAATATTTCACAAGATATAAAGTGGCTGACGCAATATCAAGTAGAAACGCTAAAGATTTATGCGAAGTTAACGCGCACTGAGTGGGGACGTGATGTGGTGGTGTGGCCTGAATCATCTATTCCGATGTTTCAGGATGAGGCTGCGGGCTTTATTAGTGAAATGATAGAAATGGCCAATGCGACCAATACGACATGGATAACTGGTATCCCTTATAAGGATAAAGCGGCATTCAATGCCAGTACGGATAAGTATCCCCCATTTTACAATAGCGTGATTGCTCGAGGTGTAGAAGCGGAAGGCCTATACAAGAAGCAGCGTCTAGTGCCTTTTGGAGAGTATATTCCATTTGAAGGCGTGCTCGATATTTTCCCAAGTTTGGCCGGTAGTCAGGATATTAAGAGCTATAGTCGTGGTAGTGATCAGCAGTCACCGCTAAAGGTGCGTGAACACAATATAGGGACGGCTATCTGTTATGAGGTAGCTTATCCAGATACCACGCGTAAAAATGCCATCGATACTGACTTTTTGTTGACCGTCTCTAACGATGCCTGGTTTGGCACTTCAGCAGGACCATTGCAACATTTGCAAATGGTACAAATGCGCGCGCTTGAGAACGGGCGCTGGTTTATTCGAGCGACCAATACTGGTGTTACCGCTATCATTAACCATAAAGGTCGTATTGTAAAACGCGCACCGCAGTTTGAGCGTACTGTACTACGTGGTGAGATACAGGCACGGGTTGGTAACACGCCCTTTATGCTTATGGGAAATTATCCTATCTTGATAATAATAACCCTGTTATTACTAATAAGCTATTTTGGCAAAGGTCTAACCACACTTAGAAGACGAGGGTAATAGTAAACTTAATCATAATAATTTAATCAGCGTAAGTTTTTTATTTTTTCTAGGTAACGTCCTAACGCACGTAAATATAAAAGTTTTAAACTATTGATCACATAAGAACTGATTGAAAAAATTATGTTGACATAAGGCACGCGCCTCATACTTAAAAAGAGATAGCTATATACGGTCTATCATCTTTTAGTTGATACTTTCATTTAATGCACGCGATTTTTGATTGTCATCTGCCTTAGTACCAAATTCAATAGTTGCATGTTGTATATTCTGATGCGCCAAATCTTCCTTGATGTTTTCTTTCATAGTAATAGTCTCTTCAAACGTTATATCGGTCTTCGGTACAATATGAACTGTAAGAGCATTCTCAGTGGTACTCAAAGCCCAGATATGTAAATGATGAAAGTTTTGAATAAAATTATAGCTCTCTAAGATAGCAGTGATTTTACTGAGATCAACATTTTGAGGTACTCCGTCGATAGCAAGCTTGATACTCTCTTTTAGTAGACCCCAAGTCGATAACAGTATAACGACTGAAATAATCAAGCTAACTAGAGGATCAACGATATTCCAACTTGTATAGTAAATAATAATGCCCGAGATAACGACACCTACAGAGACCAATGCATCTACCATTAGATGCAAGAAAGCACCTTTGATATTAATATCGTCTTTTTGACCTTTGTAGAATGCAAAAGCAGAAACAGTATTTATAAATACACCTATTAGAGCTGTAATAATAATAACTTTTCCTGCAACTTCCGGTATCGTATCAAATCGACCCAAGGCCTCATACGCAATACCTATAACGATTGTAACTAACAATATGGCGTTAATAAGAGACGCCATTATAGAAGCTTTTTTGTAGCCATAGGTATAAAGCGTAGTAGATGCTTTCTGTGCTAATTTCATTCCAATTAACGAGATTATTAAACTGGCAACATCACTTAAGTTGTGGCTAGCGTCTGCGATTAAAGCTAATGAATTAGTTGAATAGCCCACTATAAACTCGATGAGCGTAAATGCAGAATTTAGACCAATCCCAATATAAAAAGCTTTATTCATATTTTTAGGGTCTGGAGCTTGATGACTGTGGTTATCTGAATTACTCATAATTTACCCTTGTTTAGGTTGCTGCATTTTATTAAAGGTAGAAAATAAGTTTATTGCATATTTTCTATATTGCACAGTCAATATTGCTCTAATACCGTAGACCCACTTATTTTTATCAATAAACTGAGCCACAACTTGATTGTGTGTCCTATCTCTCCTTGGGCGAAAAAAGCGGATTTTACTGTAATCTAACTGGCTTACGTAAGCTTCTTGTTCTCATGTTCAAGCTCTTTAGTATGTGTAGCTTAGTCTTGAATGTTGGTTAGTATAGTTTCATTAGTGTGCTTTTTATGACATGACCACATAAAGGTGTAATCGTTTAATGCTTCAATCAGCATACGAACGGCGCGTTCTTTAATCTCAGGAGTGTAGGTTTGTCTTTTCATTATCGTATTCTCTCAGAAAGATGATTTACCGCTTCTTAACAGCGCGTGTAAAACCTTGCATCTGACGACTAAGCCGGTCTTCATAGTAAACTATCCCAGTATTGTCAGAAACTTAACGTCTTGTGAGGATGTACTAAGTGCTAACTTCAAAATGGTTGAAATACCTACGCTAAATGACGACAAAAAAAGCCTAAGCAATCTAATGAAAAAGTAGATAATAAAAACCCAATCTACATGACAAACAAAAAAATGCCTCTGGGAGTTGACTCCCAGAGGCATTTAGTTTTAAATATAGCTAACGGTTACAGCGTGTTGACGCACACTGTAACGAACAAATAAGCACCTGAACTGCGTTATTTGAACAGCATTAAATGCCCGTGTAGGTGCATTTTATCCAAAATTTGCTTTCATATCAACTTTATTCACTATACATTTTAAAAACCGCTTGTTCGCTCGTTACATCCTCGTGCTGCTCTCTTTATAACCGTTACCCGTCAAATGGGTGGCAGGCTAAGGCGACGACTGCGTTTGACAGAAGGGTAAAGCTCTCGACAGGGGGTTCTAGACATATTGAGCAACGCAATGAGTGGTTATTTGTGCATATCGTAGCGGTATATTGGGTGTATTGCCCTTGCTAGCGTATGACAGCACAGTAGCGGTTAAGAGCGTGTCTAGGCGGTGCTATCAGCCGTAATCTTAACAACCGTAGCTTGATACAGTGATACGGTCTTGATGACGCGATGGGCGATGAAGTCGGCATGACTAATCACATCAAATCCAAGGAATGCACTAAAGTGTTTGTGAGTATGCTAGAAAATACTCATAGATGCTTTAGGGTGAGTGTTCCTTGAAATCTGCTCAAGGCTCCAAAATCAGCATCGGAACTTACTTAGGCTAATTTAAATAGTATATAGCCCACTAGGCTATATACTATTAGACTTCAGAGAAAAATTTAGAATAGTTCTTATACAACAGTCATTTATTCAGTGAGTCGATATTGTCATAGTTGATTCATAAGCTTAGTGTGAATAGAACGAGATCTACGCTTTAGGTAAAGTCTCTTCCTAGCTCATAACTATTCTTTATCTTGGAACCTTGAATACTTTTATTTAATCAACATCCAAGGCGTTATCTTTGTTTTGAATAAGTATTAGATTATCTTGAGCTTTCTTGAGTTTATTTTGTAACACAGTCACTTGTTCTTGTTCTGATAGGTGACGGCTCGATAGCTCGCCATATTGCTTATTCAATATACTATGTTCAGCTTCAAGTTTAGCCTGTATTTGAGTCAGCTGCTCATAAAGTCCTGATAGCTTATCACGTTCAAAGGTTACCGCCTTTAGCTCTCCTTTGATCTCTGCGGTAGCAGTTTGTATCTCATTGCGTTCAGCTGTGACCGTCTTTAGCTCTGACTTAGTGGCTTTAAGCTCCGCCTTTAAACGTGCAATCTCTGCTTTATCGCTATCAGCTGTAGCTTTAAGCGTGGCTACCTCACCAAGACTACTAGTAAGCTCTACAGATTGCTTATCTAATGCGCTACGTG
Source organism: Psychrobacter sp. SHUES1 (assembly GCF_001652315.1). NCBI lineage: Bacteria > Pseudomonadati > Pseudomonadota > Gammaproteobacteria > Moraxellales > Moraxellaceae > Psychrobacter > Psychrobacter sp. SHUES1. The sequence continues at coordinate 19,440 of NZ_LXWA01000039.1, forward strand.
TCTCTACAAGCTGTGATTGTGCTGTTTCTGCTTTAGTTCGTTCAAGCTCTAATTGATGCTTAGTATCTGATAGCGTCTGTTTGGTAGCATCATGGTCAGCTGTGGCTTGCTGAGCCGCTTTAGTTGCTGTCTCCGCAGTAGTGGCCACTTCGTCCAGCTGCTGTAGTAGATCTGCTTGTTCACCCTCTAAGGTTTTAACTGCTTCTTGCGCTTCGTCCGTCTCTGCTTGTGCCTTAACCTTAACCACCTCTAGAGCTTCACGCTCCTTAGACAGCCTATCGTTCGCCATATCAATAGCTGTCTGCCACATATCAGCGCCAAGCGTGTGCAAGCGTTCAGTGATACCGCTAGGTAAATCCACTTGTTGCAGCTCTTGCTCTTCCTGCTGTTCTCGCTTCCAACTCTGCATCGCATCACTAATGGTAGTGAATGAGCCACCGCCTAGCGCCTTACGCACCTCTGCCAGTGTCGGCTTTATCCCTTGCTCCTGTAATCGGTCAGCTGCTGCATGAATATCTTGTGTGGTGAGTGCCATGATTTTGTATTCCTTGATAGTGCATTGTAGTATGTTGTATATAGTATAATACAATATACTACATACTACAATGCAAGGTGTAAAAAAACCCCAAGTCGTCTTGAGGTTATAACTTGTTGGCTAAGACTTAATGATCAGTTAGGTATTCTTCTAGGGCATCATTGATCATGTCCTGATAGTTACCGCCTGTCTGCTTGGCTCTGTCCTTAAACTTAGCAAGAATGCTTGGGCTGATAACACTGGCTTCTGTAGTAAGCGTTTGTGGTTTGATACTGCCACGGATCGCGCCTGACCAGTCGGTGATTTCTGGAATGTCCGATAGATCAATGTCGTCATCGCTAAGCGTTGCTAAGTACTCTAAGTCCGCTTGCTGCTTAGCCGTTAATGGCGGCAACTTATCTATGTGATAACTAACCTTGTTCATATTGTCTCCTTTCAATCTTTGTGGCACGCCTGGCAGAGATAATGCGTATAACCTCAGGCCATAGATTTCAAACACTGCAAAAGCATTGGCCTTTGACTCTTAAGTAAGCCATATATCATAATTGGTAGTAAACATAGTAATTACTTACCTTGACTGACTTTTGGTAAGTAGCTCTCAAGCGCTTTGTTTGGCTTGTTAAAGCTTTCAGGCTCCCGCTGTATGATGTTAATCATTTCACGCTTAAAACTATCAGTACTCATTTTACCGTCATAGCTTAAACCTGGGTGATCGTTATAGTCGTTCATAAACTGCACATTATCAACAATTGATTTGATCTTATCTTCTGACAATTTACCGTCTTTACCAGCAATTTTATCTAATAACTTTTTGTGAAATTTGAGCTTTAAGCCTTTATAGCCCTTCCCTCTTGCTTTTTTTTGATACTCTACACTGACTTTATAATTCGTATTTTCATTTATATCGTTGATAGCTGTTTCAATAACATATCTTCGCAACTCACTAAATTGCTTATACTTATCTTTAACACACATTACGTGTTTAAACTCTTCTATCGTAAACTCTTTGCTGTACTGGTATTGATTAACCCACATTACCACCAATTCATACATTTTTATTGAATGAATACTCGATAACTCACCTATTTCTAATAGCTTGTATTTAGTGAAATTAGCTTTAAGTTGCGTCAAATATGGCAGTATTTTATTTGCGAATGATAATACGACTTCTCCGTTATCCGGATCATAAACAATACTACTAACAAGCCTTGTTTGAAGCGTTTTATTCTCGGGCAAGCTCATAACAATATCGACGTCATATAAACGTTTGCTTGCGTTCTCTATGTCACGATAAACATTCTGTTCGTTCTTAGACTTCTTACCAAAAAACAATGATTTAATATCATCAACTGTTACTTTATATTCTGTGTCTTGCGTGACATTTGGTGCATCAGGCCTACTGTCAATTTGACTGATACAAGCAAGCATGAGCTCTTTATCCGTCTTTTGCATTGTGTACGTTGCTAGGATTAAATCATTTGACTGAACAACTAAGTTATTTTCCATTTCAACTCTGCGCCCATAGTTACATTTAACAAGATCTTATCATAAAATAGAGTTATAAAAAGAGTGTTTTTTATTTATCTCTGTTTTCTGCTCATTTACTCTGTTTTCTGCTCATTTACTCTGTTTTCTGCTCATTTACTCTGTTTTCTGCTCATTTACTCTTTTTCTTTCTTGTAAGGTATTGATTTTAACAGGGAAAAATAGCTCTCAAACAGGAATAAACAGGAGTAAACAGGATCAAATAAAAACCCTCAAAGAAACGGGTGATAAATTTTTTTGTGGATAAGTGAAAAATCATCACTTAAACCACGCAGCTTGCCTAAGCAATTTAACCCTGTGTAATGTTTTTTTAAGGATTAGATTAAGGGCTAAATCCTCGACTGGGTGCATTAGTTCTACTCACTTGATGCTGATAGGACTCTAAACCGTCCTGTAGTGCTCTGTGTTGGCTTTCAGAAAGCTTTCCGTCGTATTGCTCGGTAAACGTCTCTAAAGCGGCTTTAAGAGTCTCTGAGTAAGCTTTACGCTGGGTAGTTGGTAATGAGCTCATATCACGAAACGCAAATTTAAACTGCTGACACGTTTTATCTAAGGTATCTGCAAGATGTTCTTTAGCACATTTCCTCGCCTCAGCTGGGTGATTATCATTATCAATATAATCAGTTAACCATTCTGTATAGTTGAATGAGGAGACAACGTCTCGAGTCAGTCTACCAACGTCTCCTGCGCTACCGCCTAGCTTATTGATGATACTAGTTTTAAATGTCGCACGCTTTTGATCAATATCGTCCCTAAAGTCCTCAAAATGCTTAATAAGCGCCAGATACCGCTCTCGTTCAGCTTTAGGATCACGCAAAAGCTTGATAATGGATTTGTTATTTTCAACTAGCGTGTAATCAAAACGTTTGCCCACTTGCTGTAAGTGATCTCTAAACCCTAGCGCTTTATCTTTATCTTCAATACCAAGGCGCTTTGCAAACTCGCTAAGTATCGCAACTTGACGCTTATCAAATTTATCAGGGGCATCCTCTATCGTTTCTCCTTGTGCCCAGCTGATTGCCATTGAATTGTGATGGCGTTGAATTAAACGCATGGCTAAGTGCAGCTTCATACGTTCAGCATACTCAAAGATTCTCTCATCTTTGTGACGGTTTGCTCGAGTGTCTCGATCAACTTGTCTTTGCTGTCGATCAAGTCGAGCAGCTCTTGCTCGTCGTGCTGCGTCATCGAAGGGGTTGGGGGCTGGTCTTGCACTTCGCTCAGTTGCTTTGTTAATTTCAATATTTGACTTTCCGATAGCTTCAGTGATTCCCTCAATTGCTTGTTTTGTGTCGTCAATTCTTTGTGTGAGCTTGTTATTTGCTTGTGCTGTGCCATTAATTCTTTGTTTTGTGTCATCACATCGCTTTGGTAGGTTTTCGCATCGTTTAGCTGCCCAAGCAATGCCTGATTTTGCCTCTTCAACGCATCGTTTTGTGTCGTCAACTCGAATTGCCGTTCTATTATTTTGTTCTGTGCAGTACGTAATGTGAGGTTCTGAGCTTCCAGAGAGGTGTTTTGCAAAATCAGCTCGCTGTTTTGTGCCTCCAATGCTGCCAGGTAGTCTTGCATTTTTCTCAGTTGCCCAAGCAAGTCCTTTTCTAAGTGCGCTAATTCGTCGCTCATTGTCTGCTTCCTGTTTGATATGGTTGTCAGCCACCAATTTATTACGTGCTTTGATGGCGCGGTTGGTGTCTCCTTTTTCGGTCGTGATGCCTCGGCGCTCCATTGCCGTCGCCTCAACGCCCATTTTAATGGTGGGCTGCTGATCAAGCCCCTGATCCTTATAACTGCGCGCATCCATCAATGGCAGATGATGCTGCGCCAACACTTTATTGGCGGTATCTACCCACATCTCCCGAACACGCTTAATCTCTTGCATCGATGACGGCAGATCATGCGCCTTACGTTTTTTGTTGGACCACTCAAACGGGGTCTTAAGCTTTGGATCAAACGCCAAGGTTTTATTCGGTCCAATGGTAGGCGCTCGAGTAGTGACTAAAATATGCGCGTGAAAATTACGGGGATCAGGGTTCTCCTCACCCTCACGCAAATACTTAGAGCTTGGCGGTACATTAGGATCAAAAGGCAATTTCATCACCGGACGATGGATACACACATCAGCAATCACATCCATATCGTCGCAAAGCTTTTGGGCAAAGTTGATGGCCAGCTGATGCCGATCATATTCGTCTAACTCATACGGCAAATTAATCAGCCACTCACGCGCCACCCGACTGTCCGAACGTGTCTCTGCCGCTTCAGCGGTATTCCAAAGCGTCTCTCGATCCACACTCACACCCAGCGCCTTTAGCGAAAATGGTAAAACAATATCGCTACTCATAACCCCAGACTTTTTACTATAGTCATGCGTCTTGCCATATTTGGCATCATCAAGCACATCCCCAGCACGATAGGCCGCCGACGCCACAGCTGACTGCCCTGATTTTCGAGAAATCGCCTTTGTCGCAATATGTACCATCGTCATAAAGAGCCACCTGCTATTGTTGCTTTTTTCACACCACCGCTTTTTGTGGTGTGCGGGGTTTGGGGTTTCCCCAACGAAGAAGGATTCAAAATTAAGATAGTAACGAAGTGGATAGATTAAATTTTGAGTCGTTACTTCGCCCTTAGTCAGGGAGACGCCACCATCAAATACTAAAATAATATATCTGAGGTGTCTGATGCGGTTGTGTTAAAGCTTACCACAAGCGATTGAATGATAGTGAGGTGCTTGCTATGCTGAGTAAAATTTAATCGATAAGGGTAAATCTGATGTCAGTATCTAATAATAAAGCACCTATGTCTATTTTTGATAGTCAAGACTCTAATGAGCTAAAAGAGCGTCAACGGTTAGAAGAGTTAAAACGCCAAGCTAAGGTTCAGCAGGTGAAGCTGGATAAACGATTAAACAAGCAGAAGATTCTAATGGGGGCATTTTTGGGTCAAGTATTGGCAACTGAAGGTGAAACTGAGCAAATGATTCGAGATTACTTCGCCATTCACTTTCCAGATTTTTTAACAAGGAAATCAGATAAGTTTTTATTCAAAAGTATGATCGAGAGTTTAGGTGGTGATATAGGATTGGGTGAGGAAGAGGATCCATTTTTAGCCAACGTAAAAGAAAATAATAAAGAAGCTACTGATCAAAATACAGGCGTTGAAGGCAGAAATACTGATAGCAATAACCAAACGCAATCTGACTCTCTGGCTAATTATAGAGAACAGGATTCGCTACTAGATGACAATAGTCATGCTACTGGTGGAAGTAATCCAAACTATCATGGGTAATAGGTTATGTTTATTGAAAGCCACAAAGCTGCGCTATCAAGCTTTGATGCAAATATAGAGCCGTATATGGTCGATGGTGTAGTGGCAGATAGTGAAGGCGCTTTATCTGTGATGCTGCCACTTGCAAGAAATACGATAGCCATTAAATTTGCAGAAGATGATCATAGCGTTGCGGAAATGGTAGCTCGTGCATTTACTTTGTTTGAAAACTTCTGCACAAGCGATCAAGCATACGCTTTTTACAATGAGATGATGGAAAATCCAAAATTATATGATCGTGTGATGCAGTTCGTTACTCTGATGCTAATAGCTGATAAGCCATTAGGAACCCTTGCCATAAGTAAGGCAGTGGATAAAAAACATGCAAAGCTTTTGAGTGATGTTCGGCTGATTGGTGGAATTTTTGGGTTTTATGATAAAGAGACTAAGGTTTATACAGATGATATCACTTGCATAACTCATCTCAATGGAACAACTAAAGAGCTGACTCTGCCCCCTGAGAAGGTTTTGATGCTGATGAGCTATTACATAAATGGCCAACGTGTATTGACCATGATGCCCTGGTGATGGGTTTAGGTTAAAGTGCAGTTGCACAGGATCATGGATAGTCTTTTACATATCAGCATAAAACTTCTGGATAAAGTCACGAGTCTTGCTCATGAGTCGCTCGTGAAGGGGTTTGCGCTCAAATAGCTTAACTTTATAGTTAGGTAGCGCTTTCACTTCGTTACGGTCAGGTAGCCGCTTGCTAGTCTTATACTTTCTGAGGATCTCTTGCATGACATCGGCTTTCAGATTGTTATCTTTACATAGCTCTTGGTACGCAGCCTCCTTCTCTACGTCCCAAAAGTGTGCAAAAGCCTCCTCTACTGTCTGACCATCTGGCATTTTAGGCATCTGCTCCTTGATGAACTTTTGGATAAGCTCTTGCTTGTCGCGGAAGGTCGGCTCATTCATGATTAAATCGTTCACCTGGGCTTGGTACTGGGCTGCCTTCTCTTCGTTGCCATCGTCTTGCTGCTTATTGGCTTGCTTGAGTAGCTCTAGTATGTAGCCGACATTGATACGATCGCTATGTAGCATTTCAATCTGAAAGTTGATGTCATCGAGTATTGAGGTTTTATCCTGGCTATTCTTGTTCTGGGTGCGAATGTTGCGGTATAGGTCTATATATTTACTGGCAAAATTGGCGAAGTCTTCTTTATTCAGATCTGTATCAGCCTGGTCGTAGTCTACGAAGGTACCTAACTGCTCGTTATAGCGCATCACTTCACGAAAGGCTTTGATAAATGCTAACTGCTCATCTTCAGTCTCTAGTGTATCAACGGCCTTATAATCAGCGCAGATGTCTAAAAGGGTCTTAGCGGCTTGATCGTAGTGCTTTCGTAGCTCATGCATTTCAGGAATGACGGCGATATCTTTCGCTTGCTTGTTGGCAAACAGGGCTAGAGCGTCGTCGGTGTTTTGCTTTAGGTTACGAAAGCAGACGATATTACCAAAGGGCTTTTTATCGTTATAGATACGGTTGGTGCGTGAGAAGGCTTGTACCAGACCATGGTACTTTAGGTTCTTATCCACGTATAGCGTATTTAAGGTTTTGGCGTCGAATCCTGTCAGAAACATGTTCACGACGATCAGAATATCGATCTTGCGCTGTTTTACTTTGGTGGCGATATCACGATAGTAAGGATAGTAGTTCTTGCCTGAATCAAAGTTTGTAGCGAATGTATGATTGTATTGGCCAATGTAGCGATCTAACTTGTCGCGGCTGCTCTCATCAATTTGGGCAGGGGTTTCAAAGCTGGACTCTGCAATGAGCCCATTGTCTTCGAAACTGGCATCGGTCGCTTCGTTGGCCGCATAAGAAAATATCGTAGCAATGGTGAGTGGCTTGAATGTAGGGTCATCGGCTTGCTTTTGCGCTTGAATACGCTCAAAAGCGTCGTAGTACTGCGTGAGTATATCAACGGAGCTGACGCAAAATATGGCGTTAAACTCGCGGCGTTTGGTCTTGGTGTCATGCTTTTCGATGATATAGCGAGCGATATCATCAATGCGTTTAGGGTCGTTATAGACCTCTTGAGTGTCAATGGCGGTGACTTTTTCATCGGCAGCACTGTCGTTTTTGGTGAATTTACCCACATAGTCAATCTGAAAGGGCAGCACGTTTCTGTCACGAATGGCATCCACGATGGTGTAGCGGTGCAAGCACTCATCAAATAGGTAGGCGGTAGTGAGCTTAAGCCCAGCTTTGTTGTGAGCGTTGTCAATCAATATGGGTGTGCCTGTAAAACCGAACATCTGCGATTGTTGAAAAAAGCGTTTGATGTTTCGGTGCGTTTCACCAAATTGGCTGCGGTGACATTCATCAAAGATAAAGACGACTTTTTTGTCTTGTAAGTAGCGGATTTTTTCTTGATGGCGCTCTGATTTGATAGCGCGGTTGAGCTTTTGAATGGTGGTGACGATCAGCTTGTCGTGGGTCTCGCCGAGCTGCTTGACTAAGTTTTTGGTGTTGGTGGTACTGTCTACGCTGCCGTCTTTAAAGGCGTTGAACTCATTGGCGGTTTGGGTGTCCAAATCATTTCTATCGACAACAAACACCACCTTTTCGACATCGGGTAGCCCCATGATGATTTGACTGGCTTTAAATGAGGTCAGCGTTTTGCCTGATCCTGTGGTATGCCAAATATAACCGTTTTTGTCTGAGGCGGTGGCGCGCTCAATTAAGCGCTTGGTGGCATGGACTTGATAGGGTCTGAGCACCATCATGGTCTTGGAGTACTCATAGAGCACGACAAACTGAGCGATCATCTCGGTTAAATGCGTAGGGGTTAAAAACACCTCAGCAAAATCAACGATTTCATTGATCGGTTTGTTGTCGCTGTCCGCCCAGGGAAAGGTAAAATTAAAGTGCTGAGTGCCTTTGGCATAGTAGCGCGTGTTTGCGCCATTACTGATGACGAACAGCTGAACGAACTCAAATAAGCCATGTCCTGCCTTGTAGGCGGCTTTTGAGTAACGCATGGTCTGATGGAATGCCTCGGCAATCTCGATGCCGCCACGGCGCTTAAGCTCGATTTGCACTAGGGGCAAGCCGTTAACCAAGATGGTGACGTCAAAGCGACTGGTGCGCCCGTTTTGGCTGCTGTGGTCAACCATAATCTGATTGCTCAGCTGCCAAATGTTGTCATCAGCGTTTGGCCAAAAAAACTGAATATGGCGTGAGCTGCCATCATCGAATTTGACGTTGAACTTATCGCGCAGCTTTTTGGCACGCTCAAAGGCGCTGCCACTGCCAAGATGACTGATAACTTGCTTCCACTCATCATCAGATAATGGCTGATCCAGCTGATTGGCGCGGACGATTTGCGTCTTTAGGTTGGCAAGGAGTGCCGCCTCGGTGGTAATGGTAACGCGCTCATAACCCAAATCCTGCATTTGCGTCATTAGGCTGTCTTCGAGTTGGTACTCACTTTGCTCAGTCATGTTATACCTTATACAAACATCTGCTGTAATAAGCCTTTTTTCCACGTTTTGGCGTGGTCGATTTGCTCGGCAACGTTATCAATTTTTTGGTCAATAGCGGTTAGGAAGTTGGCAATTTTAGTTTGTTCTTCGCAGCAAGGATATGACATAACAGCGCTTGCTACGGTTTTCCAATCAGCGCGTGGCATCTTTGAACCAGACTGAATACTCGTAAGCTCTGAAAAACCTTCGCTTTGTATATATTGATATAGGTAATTATTAGATATCTCTATACCTGTAAGAACCCAAATCTCAGTAGAGCAGACACCCTTAAAGTCAGGCTGGGCAAATTTATTTAAATATGGACGTAATTTTCCATACAAAACATTAGATCTTTCAAATACGTTTTTCGTGCTTTTTTGATTTTTACTGTCAGTAGTGCCTAGTATTGTCCCTGTACCTTGCGATAAGTGTTCAAGTTCAATGCAAGGTAGATTATTTTCTACTTTAGGATTAAAGCTTTCTGATTTGTTCGTGAAAACGTTGCCAATCAAACTTTCTTCCCAATCCTCAAAATCACTACCATCGTCGGCTTTAAAGCGCAGTTTTTGGCTAAAAAGCTGCTGCATCATGCCTTTTTTATAGTCGGTAAGCAGTTCATGCTTTTGGATCAGCTCATCGATTTTAGTATCGACAGCGGATAGGAATGTAGCGATTTTGGTTTGTTCTTTTAGACTGGGTTTATTTATTTTTATATCTTTTAGTTGGCGTGAATACAAGTGAACTACAGAGTTGCCTTGAGCAAAACGAGCCATTTCTAGTTTTTTAGCTGAACTCAAATAGTAAGCTAACCACGCCCCATTCTCCTTATGACTTAAAATATTTAAATCACCACTGAGAATAATACCGTCATGTAATACACAAGCTGCCGTTGCAATATCAATTTGTGTTTCGCCTGAGGCAGGAATAATGACATCACCAGCTTGACTTAGAATACAGTCAGATTTTTTTATATTAGTTTTAGATATTATATTGTCAATTACTTGTCCATATGTTGTATAAAGCTCACCGTATCGAATACATGGATTTTTACCATCGCTAGAAATATCAGCTTTGGATAGACCTTTACCCTTAGAAAATACGACGATATCGTTTAAACTCTCTACATCTAAGTCGTTATTAAACTCTTTAAACCGCAATTTTGGCGTTGCCATCACATTACATCCTTATCTTGTATCACCAGTAGATTCATCACCAGACGGATGAGCACTTCTTTTTGAGTGGGGTCTGATTCGGCGATCAGCAGTGTGAGCGCTGCAAGCCCCGTATCATTGATGATGGCAGTACCCTCATCATTGAATAAGCGGTTATTACGGTATAAAAAATCAACAAATAAGAACGCTGCACTGCGCTTGTTACCATCAGCAAAAGGATGGTTTTTGACGACAAAATATAACAGATGCGCCGCCTTGGATTCGATACTGGGGTAAACTTCCTCACCAAACGCCGTTTGTTGAATATTACCCAATATGGCAGCCAGTCCATCACCGCGAGGCTTAGCAAATAGCTCTGTGGCCTCTTTTTTATCCATCAGGGTTGATTTGAGCTGATTCAGTGCCTGCATGGCACTTGGTGCGTCTAAAACCTCGCCGCCTGGTTGCCCCACAGGCTCATGCAACAAACCCTCATCGTAGCGCTGCAACCATAAAAAAGTTTGGGTGTAGCGGCTGATGATCTCGACCAAACCTAGTGCGCTGTCTTTGCTATGCTGCTCAGATTGAGCCGTTTTTTTGATTAAGGCGATGGCTTGCTCAAGCTCAGCGGTGTTTTGCTGCAAACGCTGTTGATTAATGCTAAAGCCTTGGATGAGATGCTCTTTTAAGATGCGCGTTGCCCATTTGCGAAACATCACGCCTTGCTTGGATTTGATGCGATAACCCACGCTGATAATGACGTCCAAATCATATAAGGTCACGGGTTTGTCAGAAAAAGCAATTTGCACTTTTTGCAAATTGCTTTTTGGATCCACCTCTTCATCACCAATCGCGTTATTGATATGGCGTGAAATCACTGAAACATCACGGCCAAACAGATCACTCATTTGGGCTTGGCTTAGCCATACCGTGTCTTGCTCAACATTCACTTCAAGGCTGACTTGGTTGTCTACTTGATATAGCTGGATTTGACTGTCTACGGTGCTCATGACCCTACCTTAAAGGGCGAATCAATGCCCAGCTCTTCACAAAAGCCATTAATGACAGCGTCCGTTTCTTGGCTCTTTTTTTCTAAATCTTGCAGCGCTTTGGCAACGGCTGTGAGATCCACTTCAGGCTCAGCCTCAAACGTGTCTACATAGCGCGGAATGTTGAGATTATAGTCATTATCATGAATATCCTTTAAAGAGGCGACATGGGCAAATTTATCGACGTTTTCACGGGCTTGATAGGTCTTGATGATGGTATCGATATGCTCAGGTAGTAGCATATTTTGATTTTTTTGTTTATCAAAGCAGTCACTGGCATCGATAAAGAAGACATCTTTATCATGCTTACGGTTCTTTTTGAAGACTAAAACAGAGGTCGGAATACTGGTGCCATAGAAGATATTGGCAGGCAGTCCAATCACTGCGTCTAAGGCATTGAGGTTTTTGATGATGTATTTACGAATATCGCCCTCGCTGGAACCGCGAAACAGGACGCCATGCGGCAATACCACTGCCATCGTGCCATTATCATCTAAGTGATGTAGCATATGCTGGACAAAGGCCATGTCGGCTTTGGTCTTGGGTGCAAGTTTGCCATAGTCTGAAAAACGCTCATCTTGAAGCAACAAGGGATCAGCTGACCACTTCGCAGAGAAAGGCGGATTGGCCACAATGGCATCAAAGCGCATACCGATGTGCTGCGGACGCTTGAGCGTGTCTTCTTGCTTGATATCAAACTTGGTAAAGTTCACGTCATGCAAAATCATGTTCATGCGTGCTAGGTTATAGGTGGTGCGGTTCATCTCTTGACCGTAGATTCTATCTACGTCATTCGCCTCACGCTTGACGCGCAGCAGCAAAGAACCCGAGCCACACGTAGGGTCATAGACTGAGCTTATGGTGTCCTTGCCGCTGGTTACGATTTTGGCAAGTAACGTGGATACCATCTGCGGCGTGTAAAACTCTCCCGCTTTTTTGCCTGCGCCACTGGCAAACTCACCGATCAGATACTCATAAGCATCACCTAACACATCGCTTTCGGTGTTACTCAGATCAAAATCAATGGCATCTAGGTGGCTTAGTACTTTGACGATCAGCTCATTGCGGTCATCAGGGCTGTTGCCAAGCTTGGTTGAGGTAAGATCTATGTCTTCAAATAGGTTAGCAAAATCTTCTTCTGAGTCTGTGCCTAATGTGCCCTGCTCGATGGCCTTTAGCGTATCAGCCAAATCATCAAGAATGAATGCCTGGTCTTGTTTGCCGCGTTTGGCCAGTTGATGAAACAGCTGATTGGGTGCAAGCGCGTAGCCAATCTCATCAATGGCGTTTTCTTTGACTTCCTCGATATATTCAAGATGCTCAGGATTACTGGTGTCAAAATTTGCAAAGTTATCGAAGCCTTCGCCTTCTTCAGCCAAGATATTATTGGCAAAGCGGATGAATTTATCAGATAAGTATTTATAAAAAATAAACCCTAATATGTAGTCCCGAAACTCATCTGCACCCATCTTACCGCGTAGGTCGTTGGCAATATTCCAAAGCTGCTTTTTTAGCTGTTGAAGCTGTTGTGATTGACTCATGATTATCCTAAATTAACATCGTTAGGTGTATAGGTGTATAGGTGTATAGGTGTATAGGTGTATAGGTGTATAGGTGTATATATACCTACAATAAATTATTAAAAATCAACGCTATGGATGGACATTAACGCTCATTCAGCCGTGACTCAATCATCTCAGTGAGTAGCTTAGTGACGGTTGTGCGATTATCAAGGACGTATTGTTTAAGCTCAAAGTAGGTATCTTCATCAAGATTGAAATTGACTCGTGTGCTCTTTTTAGGCTTATCAGTGACGTCAGACAACTCAAGCGCGTCTTTTTTATCTTTACTTGGGCGGCCAGCTTTCATAACTCTACTTCCTTATCAAAAAACGTTTTAACCTCGTTGACCAGTTGCGTGATCTCAGTCACGGCACTGCTCTTAGCAGATTCTGTCTCAAATACCGTTTTGCCAACTGAAGCGCTATTTGGATAGCTGACCCGCTGCACGATTCTGGCATCAAGAACGGGCAGATTATAATCTTGTAGCACTGCGGCAACTTCTTTGCCGATGTTAGTGTTTTGGATCGCGCGAGAGACCACAAAGGCGGCTTTGAGCTTACCATCGGTCATCTCGATGCGCTGCTGCACCAAATCAACCAAATCACTGGTCGCCCATACATCATAGGGGCTTGGCTGTACGGGTATCAACACAAAGTCAGCGGCTTTTATGGCAGATAGTGCCAAATTGGTCGCTTGCGGTGAGCCATCAATTACGACGAACTCTTTATCAGAAACATTTTTTAAATCCTTATCAAGCGTTGGCCTATCAAGGCCGATAACAGGAACAGGATTGTCTTCATTAACAGCTCTCCAATCGCGAGCACTGCCTTGCTGATCACTATCAACGAGTAGCACACTATGACCCTGAAGTTGTAGCCCACGTGCCAAATGCGTGGCTATCGTGGTCTTGCCGCTGCCGCCTTTTTGGTTCAGTACTGCGATTACTTTCATGGTAAAGGCCTTATGATGATTATATATTCATACACTCAAATGAGTAAGTACTCATATAAGTATATTATCGCAAAGGGCTAGTAAGCACAACTGAAAGTATTGAGCTTATTAGTATTGGACAGGTCTTGCTATTAAACCGATATGACACGTAGTAAAATGCACTGCTTAATAGCACTATGCGTGTCTAGCGAATAATTTGTATGCTAGTAGCACTATATTTGAAATAGGAGACGATCATGATTAAGTGTCATTTATCAACAATAATGGGTGAAAAGCGCCTTAAAATTGCAGATGTTGCAAGAGAAACTTCTATCAACAGAGGCACAATCACGCGTATGTATCATGAAGAAGCCACTCGAGTAGATTTAGAAGTGATTGAAAAGCTATGCCGCTATTTTGAAATTGAGGTAGGCGACCTATATGAGCTTGTTGACAATCCAGAAATATAACTTCTAAAAATACAAAATAATCTACAGTAGGTTATTTTATCTTGCAATGAGTCAAAATGCGTGTATAATTTTACCTGTAGCAGGACATTTAATTAATTAAAAAATCTAATTAACCTACAGGAGGTTATTATGTATACGTCAGCGCAGCAACCAACAACGTCATCTTGGTTTGATCACAATGTGAAGGTTTTAACCAAGCAACTTATTGAAAACTTACAAATACAGCAAGGTTCACAGCTGGCCAAAATATTGGGCGTGAATCCGATTTTCTATAATGATGAGGCGCTTCATGTATGGGTACAGCGCCAGATAGATGAGGGGTTAATCGTTGATGATGAGGCGATTGGTGTGCTTGAGGCGGCGTTTATTGATTTAATGAATGCTAAAGAAGCTGTATAAATACTTGATTAAAAGAACGAGCAAAGTTTAGCTGATCAAACTAGTAGCTAAACTTTACTCATGTTTTTACACATTATTTTAAAACTTGAAATAAATGAAAAGGCTTTGTGCTTTCAGCAAGTTGAAATAGCAATGGAGTTATATCAGCTTTTCTAAGATTAATTTTTTTAGCAATATCGTCTAGGCTCATTCCTTCTGAAGTTAACTCACTAGTTATTGTATTGAGTACTTGGGAAGTCTCTCTATCCATTGGATAAGGCTCTGACTTACGATAATTATATTTTGCTATTTCTGGGCAGAGCACTCTTGTATAAACCCACTCACTTATGAACCCTAGCTTATGCATTCTATATGCCAGTGCTACTAAAGATACGCCGAACACTTTTTTCAGCTCAATAAGATTGTTGATGGTAGGATTTACATGTCTATATTCCATTAATGCAACTTCGGGCATCAAGAACGCAGATGCAAACTCATCTGCACATCTTTCGACTACTTTTGAATCCAAGTCTTCATCAAGTGATTTACTAAAACTTTCAGACATTTTCATACTGTATATGTCTCTAACTAAATGACCTAGTTCGTGACATGCATCAAAACGACTTCTCTCCATAGTTTTTTGGTTATTAAGAAAGATAAAAGGTGTGTCATCATACCAAACGCTAAAAGCATCAATATATTCCGATTTTACAAAAATAGAAAAAATACGTATACCTTTTGACTCTAATAGAGCAATTAAGTTCCCAATAGGTTTATCACCCAGGCCCCAGTCGTAACGGAGCGAATTAGCCGCTTCTTCAGGAGATAGATGAGATAAATCAGGAAGTTCTGATTGAACAAGTTCAAACTCCTCTTCAAACCAATCATTAAGCATAAAGCCAGTAATGCCATAAGTTAAAGCTTCGGCTTTGACTTTCTTAGTCATTCTAGAACGAGATCTAAAACTAACACTATGTTCATCAATGATTGGTAAGTCACTACCTTTAAAAAAATCGATAGGGAAGCTTAGCACCCTTGAAATATCAACTAAATTAGGCTCAGTATTTCCTTTTAGATAATTTGTTAATGTTCTAGGAGTAATATTTAGCTTTTCTGCTAATTCAGCTTTGCTCACAGCTCGCCTATCGATTGCAAACTGTAATCGATTTGGATTAAACATATATTAGCCTTGAATTGATTAAGCTTTTTTCTTACGCTTGACAGGAACTACTCCTACCTCAACTTTTTCTTTCATACGCGGTGTTGTAGGAATGTTGAACTTAACATCAGGGATTTTGATCCGCGTACCCCAGTCATTGATCTTACCTTTTGCAAATGATTTTGGCTGCGAAAGCTCTAATCTCATTAACTCACCAAATCGGTAATGAAGTAAAGTCCAAATGGTCGTTCCTTTATCAGAGTTTAATAGCGGATAAATATCATCTTTAAGGGTATTTCCCTTAATTGATCTATTGCTTACGTTTCCATCTCGTAAACCTACATACTTGTTACCTGCAAAAACACGAATTGCATGCTCCTTACACGGCGATATTACATATGCAACCCCACCTTTACCATCAACTTTAGTCCAACCAAGAGCACATAGTTTTTCTCTAAGAAAACCTGTAATGTGAAATTGCCACATTGCTAACGGAGCATTAGCTGGAAAAGAGCTTCCAACATGTTGAGTTTTTTCATTAGCGGCCAGAATCACCTCGTAAACTAGTTGAGTTGTAAGACTGGGGTGAATGGCAGCAAGAGCGCTAACGACCTCAGAATTTTCATCAATAAATTTGTCTGAAATAGCATCAAACGATGGTTGTAAAGAGAACATGGCATTTCCGATATATTATCATCAATTTGATGTATAATAATCGGAAATGCCATGTAAGTAAATAGCTAAGCGTCAATAAGATAAATAGAGCGAATTAAGTTCAGTTGCGTTGAGTATTTAGCATAGTTATTCTTATAGCCATAAGGATGGCACCCTAGTGAGGATTCGAAGCTTTGGTTGTGGGCTAATGGTAGCAACGTTTCAACTCGCTAAAATAGTCTGAGTGTACTTCGTTGTGTACTTGCCCTATATATTCTATCTGTGATCGGTGCGCTATATAGTAGACATCGAGCTGCTAGTATTTGCCATAATTATCCTTATAGGAACAGTCTGGTACTTATTTAACCTCTGACTGACTAAAAAGTAATTTTCCTATCCACCAAATGGATTCTCCAAAATTACAAATTAATTGTTCGCCTTGCTTAAGGAAAGACTCGTCTTCGTCAATTTTCGCTAATTTTAGAGCATCTCCAATTTTAGAACTAGTAGGATGTGCATCGCCTAGACGCATATCATAAGCACCAGCGATTACACCAAAGATTTGGCGAGCTCTATCGACTCCTACTTTTTGTGCCAAAATATCTTCTAATAGTTTATTTGACCCGAGTGTCTTCTTATTCTTATGTGTTGAGAGTTGGCGTAGATTGCTAACATTGAGACGATCAGAGAATATACGAATTAATTCCTTTGCTAATCTTAGTAATGAGGTTTGGTCTTTGCTTGAGAAGCGTGAAATTTGTTTTTTAAACTCAGGTTCATCTATTTCATGCGAGAACAAATCAGTATTAAACTCATTTCTAAAACCATCCTCTAACAGCTTCATACTTATAAATAAAAGTTCTTCAACAGCATGCGTAGAAGCAGGTTTAGCTTCAACCTGCGACATTAATAACTCAGATGACACCTTCCCCTCTGGAGCAATGTTATGAGCAGCCCAAATATGCTGTTCCCATGGCGCAAGACGGGCAACATCATAAGCATAAACAGTTATTAAATCAGATGAATTAATTCCAAAGTGAATTCTACACCCAGACGTAGAGTGAATACCGCCTGTTTCTGCCGTATACCATTGCAGTGAAAACCCTTGGTAACTAAGAAGTTCGCTAACTACGTTAGAACGGAACCAGAGCCATCTGCCAATATTTTCATTATTCAAAGAATGAGACGTCATTCGCGTTCCATCAGTTTTAACAATGAACTGAGGAAGTGTCTGATCTTTATCTCCCCGAACCCGTACGCTTATATTTTGATGCTCAATCCATTCGTCTCGCCAAAACTCTCCTTCTACTCGAACTCCTTTATAAACACCTTGATGGCTACCTTGCGAGCTTTCTGAGTCAGTATTTTCATCACTTTCTTGCCCCATCACTGGAGCATCTTCGTCTTCATCAATATCAGTTCGCCAGACTCTAAATGCAGCCCAGCTTCCACCGAAAACGTCTTCTAAGTCTCGAATCAAAAGCTCAAATCTTCCACCATCTCTAGACTCTTCTTTATCTGTCAGATCGGCATATACGCTGTCTTTTAAACTTATAACATTAGCTACTCTTTGGCGGTAGTACGAAAGGCGAAGAGATAGATTTCTTGCTGCTAAATAATCAATAAGAAACTCTTGCTTAATTTCAATTAAAGTATGATCACCATTCTCGTTAATAGTTTCACGAGCAACAACAATGAAATTTTCTGCAGGTCTAACCCAGTTATTTCCATCTTTTATTAAACCAAGAGCAATGACTAAATCAGGACTTAGTATCCACTCTCTTATTCCAGTTACAGGCTGATTGTATTCAAAGACAAGATTCACACCTATGGGTTCTTTGTCATTATATTCATATTGTTCGATTGGAGAATAATAGCCGTTTTCATAAGCATATGGTCTAGTGGTATGGCTAATGCCAACTTGATTCCAGTCAAATCCATCAGCTCTTTCCTTTTGTTCTGGTGGGAATGCAACAGATCCGCACCCAAAAAATTCGCTGTCATAGCCAACGTTTTTAACATCACCTTGTTCTTTATTAGACAACTCTCTTAATGGAACCCAAGTTGAGCTGCCAAAAGTTCTACGAGTTTCTTTTACTTGAAGAATCCAATCACTATTTTTCATATCTAGCACTCCGCTATTAAGGCTATTTTGAATTAATTGCATTCATTCTTTTATTAATTTCATCATCAAGCGCATGTCTTTGTTTCGAGCTTAATTGAACCATAGTCATTCTGAAATTAGCGCCACCATCGGTTAATGATTTGAACTCTTTTGCAGAAATTGCTTTGAAGCCAAATTTAAAGTCTTTTAGTTCCTTGGAATATTTAGCATCTGGTTTGCCACCATACTCACTCTTTATCAAATCCCCTGTTACTGTGCCAGACGCGACAAACCCAACGCCACTTTGATAAAGATATACCTTATCCCCTTCTTGCAAGTTGCAAATATACTCTTTCCATCCTGAGTAGAAGGCAGCAGCTTCGTTGTTTTCAAGCATTTTAACGTGCGCAGATTTGTCATTATTGTAGTTGGTATTGAGCATGAAAGGCTTAGTGCTAAGAATGTTACTAGTATCTCTTTGCTTCGCAATTTCAGGGTTTTTTGCTCTTTCTTCTAATATGTTGTTCGTTTCTTCAATTCCAGCTTTAACAAACTCTAATAATAGATAGCTTTTTGATTTGTCTAAAGTAAGCGTCAATTCTTCCAATTGATTGTTCAAATGGTTGGGTAATCTGATAGATAAAGGAGTGACAGTACTTTCATCTGTTTGGTCAAATATCACTTTTTCTAAGGCTTCTCTAATGCTCATGGTAGTCTCCAGTAAATCGAATTAGTAGAGAACTACAGTACATTTACTTCAAAAAGAAGTCAAGGTATAAAACTACATTATGTATTTTTATACCTTGACTTCTTTTTGATTGGGTTAGTTAATAAAGTCTATACCCCAGGGGCACTATCAAAACAGGTCTCTTAATCAATTAATAGTCTACTTATAATAGACTGCAATAATGGAACTACTTATAACAGACTATTTTAGGTGTTTATGTTTATCAGAGCATAGAGCGCCAATCAAAGATCAAGATGCCAAGCGTGCCAAAAGTGAGCTCATATAGCTTGCTGCTGATCATGGTCACAAAATTGCCGCCTTCTATGTTGAAAACGAGTCAGACGCAACTTTAATACGTCCACAGTTAATGTAACTGATAAATGATGCCCATGAAGGCGATATAATTTGGTTGAGCAGATTGACCGCTTAGCACGTTTAAACCAAGCTGATTGGGATACTCTCAAAAGAATGCTATTAGAAAAGAAGCTGGCGGTAGTATCAGAAGAGCTACCGACCTCTTATATAACGCCTCAATCTGATAGCAGCATTGAATTTATGAGCAGCGTATTACAGGCCATCAATTCGATGATGCTTTATATGCTCGCTGCTATTGCTAGAAAGGACTATGAAGATCGACGTAACCGTCAGATGTAAGGTATTTCTCGTACTAAGGTAGAAAGTAAATATTCAGGACGTAGGAAAGATACCGAGAAGCGTAAGATTATCGCTAGCCTTCTGAAATCTGGGCGTAGTTATTCTGAAATACAAGCTACAGCTAAGTGCTCGCGTCATTTGATAGCTGTATAGCTAAATAAATACTCAAATACTCAAATACTCAAATACTCAAATACTCAAATACTCAAATACTCAAAATTATTTTGAGGATCTGTAATAACCTTGTCAAATAAAAATTGTCTGTTATCAAAGTTCCT
>NZ_LXWA01000040.1:0-39061 GCF_001652315.1 Psychrobacter sp. SHUES1
GGAAGGAAAATTGTTTGTCATTCCTGAACGTAGAAAGCGATCTTGCCCGAGGGTAGTTAAGGGTAAACCACAAAAATATCCCAAAAAAAATACCAGTCAGCGTTAACTGACTGGCATTATCCTGATAAAGGGTGGCTTTTTTTGTGGGGTATGAATGAGGATAAGGGGTTAAAAAAACATAGTAGAAGAGTGAGGCAGGCAAAAACCCATCTCACCTTATATGGGTTTATACATGTACCTTAAAAAGTGCTTATTATCTGATTGGTGTCTATTGTAATTCTCCACCGAGCTTGCTATATTAACGCTGCACCTCGTTAGCACCTTGTACGTTTGGTTTTTATTCGTATTAAGTGTTTTCATAGAGAGGCTTAAGAACAGTGATATTAGCGTCGCAGTAGAATTTTATTCCTAAATGCTTGCATTCTATGCTCAATATTGTATAATGCTGTCCTTTACACCCATAGGCGATTGGCTCAATTGGTAGAGCATCGGTCTCCAAAACCGAGGGTTGTAGGTTCGAGTCCTACATCGCCTGCCATCTTCTTATCATATCTTTGTCATACCCCACCATCTCCGAAGTGAGTTCTTTATGAGCAATAATCAAGATAACCTCGAGACTAAGTTATCTGATGCTAAGGCAGTGGCTGGTGGAATGCTGTCCAAAGATAAGCACGTTTCGGCGAATAATCAAACAACCGCTGTTGAAGTTGCTAAAACTGGTTCAGTTAAAGATGTGGTATTGTGGCTACTTGCCGCAGTAATTTTGATAGGAGCAACCTTAGTCAATCAATACTTACCAGGCTATTGGCAACCTGCCAATGATGTTTGGATGCGTATTGGTATCATCGTTGCTCTAGTTATTATTGCCTTGGTCTGCTTAGCGTTAACGCATCAAGGCCGCGCTTTTAAAATATTATTAAAAGATGCCGCCGTTGAGCTACGCCGAGTCACATGGCCTGGCAAAGATGAAACCTTTCAATACACATGGCAAACGATTGTCATGATTGCTATTGTGGGTTTTTTGGTTTGGCTATTAGATAACTTTTTTAACTGGTTCGTTGGTATTTTTATTGGTTAATGACGCGTATTAGTGTCCATTAAACCAAATTTACTTATAACGACTTAACTTTACTGATCAGGAGCGTGATATGCGTTGGTATATTGTCCAAGCGTTTTCAGGATATGAAAAGCAAGTACAACGTTCATTAACTGATCGTATCAATCGTAGTGAATTTGCTGATTCATTCGGCGATGTTTTGGTACCTACCGAAGAAGTCGTTGAAATGAAAGACGGCAAAAAGCGTAAAAGTGAGCGTAAGTTCTTTCCAGGCTATGTATTGATTCAGATGGAAATGAACGACAACACGTGGCATATAGTCAAAGACTGCCCGCGTATTATGGGCTTTGTCGGTGGCACGCCTGAAACGCCAGCACCGATTACGCAAGTAGAAGCCGACCGTATTTTAAACCGTTTAAATCAGACTGAAGCTGACCCACGTCCGAAGACTCTATTTGAGCCAGGCGAAGAGTTGTTGGTTATCGATGGTCCATTTACTGACTTTAAAGGGTTGGTGGAAAAAGTGGACTATGAGAAGTCTAAACTGCATTTAACGGTAAACGTATTTAATCGCCCGACGCAAGTCGAGCTTGAGTTTAGTAAGGTTGAAAAACTAGACTAAACCTGTAAAACATTCATCAACCGGGGAGCTGTTAGTCAATGTACATACCACATTGATTTGGCGCTATTACCCATTTAGGAGAGTATCATGGCTAAGAAGATTGATGGTTACATCAAACTGCAAGTGCCTGCAGGTAAAGCAAATCCTTCACCACCGATTGGTCCAGCATTGGGTCAAAAAGGCGTGAATATCATGGCGTTCTGTAAAGAATTTAACGCTGCGACCTCAAACCAAGAGCCGGGTCTACCGATTCCTACTGAGATCACCGTATACAGCGATAAATCTTTTACCTTCATCATGAAGTCACCACCAGCGGCATACTTACTACGTAAGGCTGCTGGCATCGCTAAAGGTTCTGGTACACCTAACACCGCTAAAGTCGGTAAAGTTGACCGTGCACAATTAGAAGAAATCGTTAAGACTAAAGATGCAGACTTAACCGCTGCTGGTCTTGATGCTGCTGTCCGTACTATCGCTGGTACTGCACGTTCAATGGGTATTACCGTGGAGGGTGTGTAAATGAGTAAACTTACTAAGCGTCAAAAGCTAATCGCTGAGCGCGTTGAAAACGAAAAATTATACACTCTTGAAGAAGCCGTTCAAATCCTAAACGATTTGCCAGCCCTTAAATTCAAAGAGTCTATCGATATCGCAGTAAACTTGGGCGTTGACCCACGTAAATCTGATCAAGTCGTTCGTGGTGCTACCAACCTACCTGCGGGTACTGGTAAAACCAAACGCGTTGCTGTCTTTGCTCAAGGCGCTGCTGCTGAAGCCGCTAAAGAAGCGGGTGCTGACATCGTTGGTTTTGAAGACCTAGCTGAGCAAATCAAAGCCGGTAACATGGACTTTGATATCGTTATTGCTGCTCCTGACGCGATGCGTGTGGTTGGTCAATTAGGTACTATCCTAGGTCCACGTGGCCTAATGCCTAACCCAAAAGTTGGTACGGTAACGCCTAACGTTGCTGAAGCTGTGACTAATGCGAAAGCGGGTCAAGCACAGTACCGTGTTGATAAAGCGGGTATTATCCATACCACGATCGGTCAAGTTGGCTTTACTGCTGAGCAAGTTATGCAAAATGCTCAAGCATTACTATCTGATCTTAAACGCGCTAAACCTGCGACGTCTAAAGGTACTTTCATTAAGAAAATCACCTTGTCTAGCACTATGGGTCCAGGTATCTCAATTGATCCTGTTCCATATCGCGTTGCCAAATAATTTTTTTGTATAAAAACTGCTCTTTATTCGACGATTTTGAATAAAGCGCCTATATTGTTTTAAAGAATTAGGTCAGCGTAGCAAACGCTTCGCTGTCTAAGACCGTAGGTAGAAAGCGGTTTATTATTACTTGTGATGGTAAGCTGCTTTTGTTAATCGACGACAGGTGAAAATCTTAGTTGTCCTACGCAGACGGTGACCCACCCAGTTGTTGATAAGAGCCAATAGATTGGTATTTATACCAAATTATTACTCGATGTCAGTCTGATAACGGTGCCGTAATCAGTCGTTATGAATGAACTCTTTATGGAGTTTATACATAACGTGTCGTATCAAGTCAGTCGTAGTAAGTTGTTTACATTGTTCAAAACTTCGGTTTTAGAATATTAAATAATGAGCGGATTGATAAGATTAAAGGAGTCAACTTATGGCATTAACGCTAGAGCAAAAACAACAAGTTGTGGCTGAAGTGTCTGAAGTTGCTGCTAATGCTTACTCAGCAGTAGCTGCCGAATATCACGGTATTGGTGTTGCAAAGCTTACTCAGCTGCGCGAACAAGCTCGTGATAAAGGTGTCGTTTTAAAAGTGGTAAAAAATACCCTAGCAAAACGCGCTTTTGAAGGCACTAAGTTTGAGAGCATGTCAGACCGTATGACTGGTCCACTACTTTTGGCTTTCTCTATGGAAGATTTGGGATCTGCCGCTCGAGTCGTTTTCGACTTCAGCAAAGATAACAAAGCTTTAGAGACCAAATTGGTATCAGTCGGTGGTGAAGTTTATGGTCCAGAAGAGCTAGAGCGCGTATCGAAGCTACCAACTCGCGACGAAGCAATCTCTATCCTAATGGCTACTATGAACGCACCAGTGACCAAGCTTGTCCAGACTATGAACGCAGTTCCTGGCAAGTTCGTTCGCACGGTAGCGGCAATCAAAGACGCAAAAGAAGCTGCTTAATTGCTTGTTTTAACGTAACTTTGACATCGCCGATTGCACTTTATTGCCAACCCTATTTAAACATTTGGCAAGCAATCCAAGCGATATTAAAACCAACTAAATTTTATCAGATAACGGAGAGTTCTCATGGCACTATCTAAAGATGATGTGTTAAACGCAATCGCTGAAATGTCAGTAATGGATATCGTTGAGTTAATCAGCGACATGGAAGAAAAATTCGGCGTAACTGCTGCTGTTGCCGCTGCTGCACCTGCTGCTGCTGGTCCTGCTGCTGCCGCTGCTGAAGAAAAAGACGAGTTTGACGTTGTTCTTGCCAGCTTTGGCGAGAAGAAAGTTGGCGTCATTAAAGCAGTACGTGAAGCTACTGGCCTTGGCTTGAAAGAAGCGAAAGATTTGGTTGAAAGCGCTCCAGCTCCAATCAAAGAAGGCGTAAACAAAGCTGAAGCTGAAGAGTTGAAAAAGAAACTTGAAGAAGCTGGTGCAACTATTGAACTAAAATAAGTTCAACTGCTGTACAAAAAAAGCTGGTAATGCCTTGCATTATCAGCTTTTTTTTATTATAATCCGTAGCTTGACCTTTTGTGTCTGCCAACATACGTATGCAACATCACGGTGGATACCCATCAAAAGGACAGACGATATACATGCAAGCACACTTAGTAGTTATTGAAATCAGTTAACGAGCTAAACGTCGATCGATGTTTGGCATTTTTTTGTGTCTGCATGCTTTTCATTAACACTATAATTTATACTGATTCTAAAAGTCACTGCTTTATAATAAGTCAC
Source organism: Psychrobacter sp. SHUES1 (assembly GCF_001652315.1). NCBI lineage: Bacteria > Pseudomonadati > Pseudomonadota > Gammaproteobacteria > Moraxellales > Moraxellaceae > Psychrobacter > Psychrobacter sp. SHUES1. Next base: position 4,642 of record NZ_LXWA01000040.1, read on the forward strand.
TGTTTCAAAATTTATAGTTATCTCAGATTTTTAATCTAAACGCTGTTCATTAAGTCATCTGGTAAGGTTTTACTGTCAGTATATGCACTGGTAGACGGTAGATATCAGCGACGATATTACTTATGATAGCAGATGATGAGTAGGTTTTTAAAAGAGAAGTAGCAATAGTACTTTAAGTGAATTTACAAAGAGAATCAATAGTATCTAAATGCCAGTTATTGGTCTTAGATACGGTGCAGTGGTTACTCGTAAGTACTACAAAGTTAAAAGGTGCAAGGCATTGAAATTTTTAGTGTTAGCACTCATATAGGCATGCTTAGATGCCGATTTACGCTTAAATAAACTGGATTAATTATGCACTATACGCGTGAATTAATCAGCAGTCATTAAATGAGCATGAATATCCGTTTTATATTATCGTTTACGTTGCCAAGTTTGCATGATATTCATATTAAATAGTATTGATGCAAGTCGGCCGCGCTTTCAATTTGTTTCCACGTTTACTGTAAGGACTCTCGATGGCATATTCTTATACTGAAAAAAAGCGTATTCGCAAAAGTTTTGCTGAATTGCCTACTGTGATGGACATTCCCTATTTGTTGTCTATCCAAGTAGATTCTTATGAGCAATTTTTGCAAGAGCATAAAAAGCCAAAAGCTCGTGAGAATACTGGTTTACAAGCTGCGTTTTCTTCTATTTTTCCAATTGAGAGTCACTCTGGTAACGCAGAGCTACAATTTGTTGAATATTATTTAGGCACGCCTGAGTTTGATGAGCGTGAGTGTATCTTACGTGGTTCGACCTTTGCAGCGCCAATGCGCGTTAAAATCCGTCTGATTATCAAAGATAAAGACAGCAAAGACAAAGACAGCAAAGCGGCGATCAAAGACATCCGTGAGCAAAGCGTCTATATGGGTGAGATGCCATTGATGACTGCTAACGGTACCTTTATTATTAATGGTACTGAGCGTGTGATCGTATCGCAGTTGCACCGTTCACCAGGTGTGTTCTTTGACCATGATAAAGGTAAGTCGCATTCAAGTGGTAAAGTACTTTATAACGCCCGTATTATTCCTTACCGTGGTTCTTGGTTAGACTTTGAATTTGATGCCAAAGATTTGGTTTTCGCGCGTATTGACCGTCGCCGTAAATTGCTTGCGTCTATTATCCTACGCGCTCTAGGCCTAACTACCTCTGAAATCTTAGATTTGTTCTTTGATAAAGTAAAAGTATATAAAGGCGAAGAGCAGTTTGAGATCGATTTGGTTGCGGATCGTCTGCGTGGCGAGATGGCACAGTTTGATATCGTATCACCAGAAGGTGAGGTGATCGTCGAGCAGGGCAAACGTATCAACGCCCGCCGTATCCGTCAGCTTGAAGAAGCGGGTATGACCAAAATTGCGATTCCTGATGAGTATTTATACGAACGCATTTTGGCCGAAGACATCGTTGTCAATGATGAAGTGATTGCGCGTGCTAATACGCTTATTGATCATGAATTATTGGTTAAATTAAGTTCGTATGAAGCCAGTGATTCTATCAAAGAATTCAGCATTCTATTTACCAACGATATCGATCAAGGCAGTTATATTGCCGATACGCTACGCGCCGATAGCACCTCAAGCCGTGAAGAAGCCTTGATTGAAATTTATAAGGTCATGCGCCCAGGTGAGCCACCAACGGTTGAAACTGCTGAAAAGCTGTTTGAAAGCATGTTCTTTAACGCCGATCGTTATGACCTATCAAACGTTGGCCGCATGAAGTTTAACCGTCGTTTGGGTCTAGAGTTTGAAGACACTGACGATGCTGATGTACAGCGCGCGCGTAGTGTTTTGACTAATGATGATATCGTTAACGTTCTAAAAGAATTGATTGAAATTCGTAACGGTCGCGGCGAAGTCGATGATATCGACCATTTAGGTAACCGCCGTATTCGTTCGGTTGGTGAGATGGCTGAAAACCAGTTCCGTGTCGGCCTAGTGCGTGTTGAGCGTGCGGTAAAAGAGCGCCTATCATCAGCGGAATCTGATAACTTGTCACCACAAGATTTGATCAACTCAAAGCCTGTAGCGGCAGCAGTGAAAGAATTCTTTGGTTCAAGCCAGTTATCACAGTTTATGGATCAGAACAATCCATTGTCGGAAGTGACGCATAAACGCCGTGTATCAGCGTTAGGACCGGGCGGTTTGACCCGTGAGCGTGCAGGCTTTGAAGTACGTGACGTTCACGATACCCATTATGGCCGTGTCTGTCCGATTGAAACACCTGAAGGTCCAAACATTGGCTTGATTAACTCGCTTGCGACTTTTGCTAAAACCAACAGCTTTGGCTTCCTAGAAACACCATATCGCCGTGTGGTTGACGGTAAAGTAACGGATCAAATCGAATACTTGTCAGCGATTGAAGAAGTCGGTACGGTCATTGCTCAGGCGGATTCACCAGTAACGGCCGAAGGCGCGCTATCTGATGAAATGGTCAGTGTGCGTAGCTATGGTGAGTTTGTACGTATGCCGCCAGAAAAAGTGACGCATATGGATGTGTCGCCAAGTCAGGTGGTGTCGGTTGCCGCCGGTTTGATTCCGTTCCTAGAGCATGACGATGCTAACCGAGCGCTCATGGGCTCGAACATGCAACGTCAGGCTGTTCCTACGTTACGTGCTGATAAGCCGTTAGTTGGTACCGGTATGGAGCGTCACGTTGCTCGTGACTCTGGTGTTTGTGTGATCGCGAAGCGTGGCGGTGTGATCGAAGACGTTGATGCGTCGCGTATCGTCGTGCGTGTCAATGAAGATGAAATGGTCGCCGGTGAAGCGGGTATTGATATCTATAACTTGATCAAATACACGCGCTCAAACCAAAACACTTGTATTAACCAACGTATTATCGTTAACCAAGGTGATGAAATTGCTTTTGGTGATATCTTAGCCGATGGTCCGTCAACCGACCTTGGAGAGCTTGCGTTAGGTCAGAACATTCGTATTGCCTTTATGCCTTGGAATGGTTACAACTTCGAAGATTCGATTTTGTTATCTGAAAAAGTGGTCAAAGAAGATCGTTTCACCACCATTCATATCCAAGAATTAACTTGTGTAGCACGTGATACTAAGCTTGGTACCGAAGAGATTACTGCCGATATTCCAAACGTTGGTGAAGCGGCGTTATCAAGCCTTGATGAAGCAGGTATCGTTTATATCGGTGCTGAAGTTGACGCTGGTGATATCTTAGTTGGTAAAGTCACGCCAAAAGGTGAGACGCAACTGACCCCAGAAGAAAAACTGCTCAGAGCGATCTTTGGTGAAAAAGCCGCTGATGTGAAAGACACCTCATTGCGTGTTCCAACATCAAGCAAAGGTACGGTCATTGACGTCCAAGTCTTTACCCGTGACGGCGTTGAAAAAGATGCGCGTGCCAAAGCGATTGAAAAATCACAGCTTGATAGCTACCGTAAAGATTTAAAAGAAGAGCTACGTATCTTTGAAGAAGCGGCTCGTGGCCGTATCGCAAGCTTGCTTGATGGTCAAAAAGTCAGTGGCGGTTCTGGTCTAAAAGCCGGTACAGTCATGGCATTGGCTGATATGAAAGAGATGAGCCTTGAAACCTTGCTAGATATTCAGCCGGTTGAAGAAGAAATCTCTGAGCGTCTGACGCAAATCGCTGATTACTTAGTTGATAAGCAAAAAGACATCGATGTGAAGTTTGCTGAGAAAAAACGCAAATTGACCGCTGGTGATGACTTACAGCATGGCGTACAAAAAATCGTTAAAGTATATCTAGCGGTTAAGCGTCGTATCCAGCCTGGTGATAAAATGGCCGGTCGTCATGGTAACAAAGGTGTGGTATCGCGCATTATGCCGGTTGAAGACATGCCTTATGATGAACATGGTAATACCGTTGACATCGTCTTGAACCCACTTGGTGTACCATCGCGTATGAACATCGGTCAGGTACTAGAGACGCATTTGGGTATGGCAGCGAAAGGCCTCGGCGAAAAGATTGACGGTATGCTCAAAGCCCAAGCCGCGATTAAAGATTTGCGTGATTTCTTAGATAAAATCTATAACAAAGTAGGCGGTGAGAGCGTTGATCTTGATAGCTTAAGTGATGATGACATCATGGCGCTGGCGGACAACTTACGCGACGGTGTACCAATGGGTACCGCAGTATTTGATGGTGCTCATGAGTATCAAGTCAAAGAATTGCTTGAGCTTGCGGGAATGGATCGCGATGGTCAGCAGACCTTGTATGATGGTCGTACGGGTCAGAAGTTTGACCGTAAAGTAACCGTTGGCTATATGTATATGCTCAAACTTAACCACTTGGTTGATGACAAGATGCATGCGCGTTCTACCGGTTCTTACTCGCTTGTGACGCAGCAGCCGCTTGGTGGTAAAGCCCAGTTTGGTGGCCAGCGCTTCGGTGAGATGGAAGTTTGGGCCCTAGAAGCATATGGCGCGACTTATACCTTGCAAGAGATGCTAACGGTGAAGTCGGATGACGTTGAAGGCCGTACACGTATGTACAAAAACATCGTCGATGGTGAACAATACATGGATCCAGGTATGCCTGAATCGTTTAACGTATTGACCAAAGAAATCAAATCACTGGGTATTAATATTGAGTTAAAACAAAGCAACTAAAACCAAGGCAGGCAAAATTGCTGTTTAACTTAGTTGTCCACTAAAGGCAGTCTGCTTTATTGCTGCTGCTTTTAGTGATTTGTCTCAACCCTATTCATTGCCTTCATTCATCTTAGCCGCGCTCCTAATACGCTGTCAGATGATTATAAAGATAACGGAGAAGCAACTTGAAAGATTTACTCGATATCATGCAAAGCCCTACCGGTAACGGTAACCATGAATTTGACAGTATTCAAATTACGTTGGCCTCACCTGATGTGATCAAATCATGGTCACATGGTGAAGTTAAAAAACCAGAAACGATTAACTATCGTACGTTTAAGCCTGAGCGTGATGGTCTGTTCTGTGCCAAAATCTTTGGCCCAGTAAAAGACTTTGAATGTTTATGCGGAAAATACAAGCGCCGTAAATTCCAAGGCGTTATCTGTGAAAAATGTGGCGTTGAAGTCACGACCGCTAAAGTACGTCGCGACCGCATGGGTCATATCGACCTAGCGAGCCCTGTTGCGCATATTTGGTTCTTAAAATCTTTACCAAGCCGCATTGGTCTGTTGTTAGATATGACGCTTCGTGATATCGAACGCGTCCTATATTTTGAAAGCTATATCGTCACCGAGCCTGGTCTGACTTCTTTAGAGAAGTATCAGCTGCTTGATGATGAAGATTATTATAAAGCGCTTGAAGAATTTGGCGATGAATTCACAGCCAAAATGGGTGCTGAAGCGGTTCAAGATTTATTAAAAGACATCGATTTAGATATTGAGATTGATGAGCTGCGTGAAGCCATTCCGCAAACTGGTTCTGAGACTAAACTTAAAAAGATGTCTAAGCGTCTTAAATTATTAGAAGCATTCCGTGATTCTAATAACAAGCCTGAGTGGATGGTAATGAATATCTTACCAGTACTACCACCAGATTTGCGCCCGCTAGTACCGCTAGAAGGCGGCCGTTTTGCCACATCAGATCTAAACGATTTATATCGCCGCGTGATTAACCGTAACAACCGTCTAAAGCGTCTATTAGAGCTAAGCGCCCCTGATATCATCGTACGTAACGAAAAACGTATGTTGCAAGAGTCAGTCGATGCCTTGCTTGATAACGGTCGCCGCGGTCGTGCGATTACCGGTAGTAATAAGCGCCCATTAAAATCTTTGGCCGATATGATCAAAGGTAAGCAAGGTCGTTTCCGTCAGAACTTACTTGGTAAGCGTGTTGACTACTCTGGTCGTTCGGTTATCGTTGTAGGTCCGACCCTGCGTCTACATCAGTGTGGTCTACCGAAGAAAATGGCACTTGAGCTATTCAAACCATTTACTTATAACAAACTATTGTCTCATGGTTTAGCGACAACGATTAAAGCCGCTAAAAAGATGGTAGAGCGTGAAGAGCCACAAGTGTGGGATATGCTGGCCATGGTTATCCGTGAGCATCCAGTACTACTGAACCGTGCGCCGACGCTTCACCGTTTGGGTCTACAAGCATTTGAGCCAGTATTGATTGAAGGTAAAGCGATTCAGCTGCACCCTCTCGTTTGTACCGCGTTCAACGCCGACTTTGACGGTGACCAAATGGCGGTACACGTGCCATTGACCCTAGAAGCACAGCTTGAATCACGTGCGCTTATGATGTCGACCAACAATATCTTGTCGCCTGCCAACGGTGATCCAATCATCGTACCATCACAAGACGTTGTATTGGGTCTGTACTACATCAGCCGTTCATCAATCAATGCCAAAGGCGAGGGCATGATCTTTGCCACCGTTAATGAAGCATTGCGTGCGATTGGCTCAAACGATTTGCATGTTAACGCTAAGATTAAAGTGCGTGTGACGGAAACTCATGTCGACGACGAAGGTAATGAGACCAAAGAAGTCAAGATGCAAGATACCGTTGCTGGCCGTTTGTTGATCTGGAATATCATGCCTAAAGGTATGACGTTTGATGAGTGTAACCAAGAGATGACCAAGAAAAATATCTCTAAGTTGATCAACTCTTGCTACCGTAAAGTTGGCGTGAAAGAAAGTGTTATGTTTGCTGACCAATTGATGTATCTTGGTTTTGCACAAGCAACCTTATCTGGCGTGTCTATCGGTATCGATGACATGGTCATTCCACCGCTGAAAAAACAAATCATCGAAACCGCTGAAGCAGAAGTTCGCGAGATTGAAGATCAATTCGAGCAAGGTTTTGTGACCGCGGGTGAGCGTTATAACAAAGTGGTTGATATCTGGTCGCGTACCAATGATAAAGTCGCTAAAGCGATGATGGATAACTTGGCGACCGATAAAGTCATCAATGCCAAAGGTGAAGAAGACGAGCAGAAATCGTTCAACTCTATCTTTATCATGTCGGATTCTGGTGCTCGTGGTAGTGCCGCTCAGATTCGCCAGTTAGCAGGTATGCGTGGTTTGATGGCAAAACCGGATGGCTCAATTATTGAGACACCGATTAAAGCCAACTTCCGCGAAGGTTTGACCGTATTGCAGTACTTTATTTCAACGCACGGTGCGCGTAAAGGCTTAGCTGATACCGCTCTAAAAACCGCTAACTCAGGTTACTTGACGCGCCGTTTGGTTGACGTAGCGCAAGATTTGGTTATCACTAGCGAAGATTGTGGTACTGAGGAAGGCTTGCTCATGAAGCCGCACATTCAAGGTGGCGAAATCATCGAGAGACTCGGTGAGCTAGTCCTTGGTCGTGTGACCGCGCGTGATGTTACTTACAACGATGATGCGTCAAAAGTCTTGATTCCAGCAGGTACCTTAATCGATGAGTATTGGGTAAATGTGCTTGATAACAACGCGATTGATGATATTTGGGTACGTTCGGTCATCACGTGTGATATTGAGCATGGCGTTTGTTCACAGTGTTATGGTCGTGACCTTGCTCGTGGTCATAAAGTCAATATCGGCGAGTCAGTCGGTGTTATGGCAGCGCAGTCTATCGGCGAACCTGGTACTCAGTTAACCATGCGTACGTTCCACGTTGGTGGGGCTGCAAGTTCTGCTTCTGTAGACAATAGCATCTCAGCACGTAATGCGGGTCAAGTGCACTTTGAGAACATGAAAACGGTACAACATACCGATGGTCACTTGGTTATCGTATCGCGTTCAGCAGAATTGGCATTGACCGATGAGCTTGGCCGTGAGCGTGAGCGCTATAAAGTACCTTATGGTTCAAGCGTCCTTGTGAAAAACGAAGAGCAGGTCGAAGGCGGTCAAACCATCGCTAAATGGGATCCGCACACTCATCCAATCATTACAGAATTTGCGGGTACCGCACGCTTTAGTGATATTGTTGATGGTTCGACAGCAACAGTTAAAGTTGATGATGCCACTGGTATGAGCTCGTTTGAAATCCTAGCGACTCGTGACCGTTCAAGCTCAGCCAAAGACTTACGTCCGGCGATTATCTTGAACACTGACGAAGGTAAAGAAGTGGTTTACTTCTTACCAGCTGAAACGATTATTCGTGTTAGCGACGGTGAGAAAGTAGCAGCCGGTTCGATTCTAGGCCGTGTACCACAAGCGTCTTCAGGAACCAAAGATATTACCGGTGGTCTACCACGCGTTGCTGACTTATTTGAAGCGCGTCGTCCGAAAGATCATGCCATCATGGCAGAAATGACCGGTGTCGTCAGCTTCGGCAAAGAGACCAAAGGTAAAAATCGCTTCATTATTACCAATGAAGATGGTGAAGTCCATGAAGAGCTAATCCCGAAATGGCGTCAGATCAACGTCTTCGAAAACGAGACGGTTGCTCGTGGTGAGATTATCGCTGATGGTCCACAAAACCCGCACGATATCTTACGTCTAAAAGGACAAACTGCGCTTGCTGATTATATCGTAAACGAAGTTCAGGACGTTTATCGCTTACAGGGCGTGAAAATCAACGACAAGCACATCGAAGTTATCATTCGTCAGATGCTGCGTAAAGTTGAAGTCACGGACGGTGGTGATTCAAGCTACTTTAAAGGTGACCAGGTTGAGTACGCTGACGTCAAAGCGCTGAATGCGAAACTGGAAGCGGAAGATAAGTTCCCAGTTAAGTATGAGCGTCAATTGCTTGGTATTACCAAAGCAAGCTTGGCAACAGAAAGCTTTATCTCAGCGGCATCGTTCCAGGAGACAACCCGTGTCCTAACGGCGGCAGCTGTGACAGGTAAAGTTGATGAGCTACGCGGTCTAAAAGAGAACGTGGTGGTTGGTCGCTTGATTCCTGCTGGTACTGGTCTTGCTTATCATAAAGCTCGCAAAGAAAAAGCGGAGCAAAAGCTGCAAGATAATGATTTGAATGCAGCGTTTGATATGTCTGCTAGTACCGATAGCACAGACTTTGCAAGCTTTGATGAAGCCTTTGCTCAAGAGCTTAACCAAGGTAATCATTAATCTAAATAACCTTTAGTTATTTCTCTCAATAAAAAAGCCAGCCTCAGTTGCTGGCTTTTTTATTGCCTAAAGAAAATAGAGTTTATAAATTATTTTTGTATACCATCACTTTTTTAGGTGTAATGGACATTTTTCATGCTGGCATAGGGTCTAACGCTATATACTGTCTATATTTGCAAGGAATCAACGCCATGAATCAAAAAACTGCCCTTTTTGTCGTGATAAACACACTAAGAAGACTGTAGTCTCAAGACCATTCAAAGACGCTTAGATAAAGTCAGTACCCAGTATCAGATTAAGCGACCAAAGGCTGCTAATATCATCATGGACACCACTTACTTTGGTCGCAAGTTTGGTTTAATGGTCTTTATGGACAATACCCCTAGAACCGTACTTTATTACGCGATAGTGAGTCATGAAACCAACAGTGCCTACAAACAAGGAATTGATTATCTAGCGTCTTTAGGCGTTGATATACAAAGCATCACCTGTGATGGTAGACGAGGACTGCGTACTCTATTCACCCGCACCCCTTGCCAGATGTGCCAGTTTCATCAGGTGCAAATAGTGACCCGCTACCTCACTCGTCGCCCTAAGAACATAGCAAGTATTGAGCTTAGACGGCTTACTTTAAACTTAACACAGCTTAATAAAGCTGACTTCATAGAGCGCTTAGATCACTGGTATGTGAATCATGAAGCCTATCTCAATGAACGTAGTACCAATGACGATAACACTAGAACGTGGTACACGCATAAGCGCCTTAGAAGTGCTTATCGTAGCCTCAGAACCAATAGTGATTGGTTATTCACTTATCAAGAATATAAGCATCTAGACATACCAAATACCACCAATTCTCTTGAAGGATTATTCAGTGAGTTAAAGCGTCAATTACACAGTCATCGCGGACTAAGTGAGCACCGTAAGTTACGGTTTATTAAAGACTTTCTACTATCAAAGTCGCTCAAATAGCATGAATTATGTCCATTAGCGAGTACCTTCTACTTTTTAGCATGAATTTTGTCCATTACACCCTTTTTTATAATAACTTAAGCAAAACGTACATTGCTATAAAGATGCCTTTTAAATTACTATTAATAGATTTTGAGCGCGTTATAGAATGATATGACATTTTCAATGACGGTAGCCAATTAAACAATTCACTTCATTCAATTAACTTATAAATACATAGGGATAAGCGCATGGCCGGTAAGACTCGCGTTGCTAAATACCAAGCTGATCGTACCAATCAAAAATTATATTTTTGTCGTTTGGGCTGTCAAGCAGCTGCTAATACGAGCGATAAACAACTATACCAAGCGCACTGTGAGACCGCTATTTTTCATTTATACGGCGCCTATCTTGCTTTTATACAAGAGCTTGGAAATTTTTATGGTTTAACGATGACCGCGCTAACCTTAGCAGATATTGAAGAAGGACTAAGCGCCCGTACGCAAGTATCGCCTGAAGTACAGCGCTTAGAGCAGCTTTTACAGCAAGGTTTTTTGGCTGATATAGAGCGTGCCTATCAGCGTTGTCTATATCCAGTGTTACCTGAGAATGTAATAGATGATAAGGTAATAAATGACAAGGCAGGTCGCGGCACAGCAGCGGCACCCGATCTGATTGTTAATGTCGTGACGTTATCAAATCAGTGGCTGCCAGATGAGGCGACCATACGCGAATGGCGGCAGCAATTATTAGAGCTGATCGAACAACTGCGCGCCGGTATGGTTGAGTTTTAAATAACCTCTAGGCTTTTATACTCTGTTTAAGTAATAGGCTTTATTTTTATAAATAAGTGTTAATAAAAAAGGTCTGGCACAGTGAAATTGTGCCAGACCTTTTCTTTGCATCTAAACTAAAACTGTCCCTTATTTATTCGGGCATCGGCGGCATGCGCTCAACCGGCGTGGCTGATAAAGGTTTGTTTTGAGGATTACCGTTATCAGTACGACTTGGTTTTGGTTTTTCAGGAGCGGGTCGATTTTGAATCTGCTCTTCAACTGGCTCAGGGGCAGGTGGCTTACGTTGTTGAGTGGTGGTTTTGACTGGCTTTGCTGATTTGCCATCATCTGCTTCTTCATCTTCAAGCTCAGCTGCGCCTTCGTCCATCATTTCTATGATAGTCTGCTTCTGCTTTTTAGATTTGGCACGGTTATTGATAGCTACCCATTGATGAGGGGTGTTATTTAACTGGGCTTTCATAAAGTCCATCCAAACAGGCAGCGCTGCCACGCCGCCATATTCACGGCGTCCAAGCGTTGATGGCTGATCAAAGCCCATCCAAACGACAGTAGCATTGGTAGGATGAAACCCTGCAAACCATGCGTCTTTTGCTTCATTCGTCGTTCCGGTTTTGCCACCAATGTCATCGCGTCCCAACGCTTTCGCGCGCACAGCCGTACCGCGCTGGATAACGTCGCGTAGAATATCGGCCATCTCAAAAGCCACTCGCGGTTTTAAAATACGCGGCGCTTGCTCAGCACGTACATACTGCAAAACTGGCGCTTTTAGGCGATCCGAATCTGGACTGGCATCATAAACTTCTACATCAAGTGCTTTGCTATCTTTTAATGGACTGTCTTCTGTAGCATCAGAATCTGAACTATTTTCAGCTTTAATATCGCTCTCTGATTTTTTCGACGCCTTATTTTCTTCTTCTACTTTTGCTTCATAATCTTCGATAAGTTTTTTGTTGAGGTCGTCGAGCTGTTCATTAAAACATAACGCGCATGCTTGTTGCGGGTTGGCTTGAAACAGCAGCTTATTATTATAATTATAAATTTGGTCGATAAAATAAGGCTGAATACGATGACCACCATTGGCAAAGGTCGCATAAGCCGTCGCCATTTGTAATGGGGTAGCTTGACCTGTGCCCAATGCTAACGACAAAGTGGTAGGCAGCTTTTCTTTATCGAGTCCAAACTCATCTAATAAATTACGTGCATCGGAGATACCAATGGCTTGTAGCAAGCGAATAGACACTAAGTTACGTGATAAATAAAGTCCACGGCGCAAGGTAATATCGCCTAAAAAACGTTGGTCAGAGTTTTTAGGTTTCCAATCGCCTACTTGAATCGGACGGTCTGAAACAATGCTGTCTGGGCGGTAGCCTTTTTCTAGGGCCGCGGTATAAACCAGTGGTTTAATCGTTGAGCCGGGCTGGCGCCAGCCTTGTAGGGCGCGGTTAAATTTACTGTGATTAAAATCAAAACCGCCAACCAAAGCTCGTACAGCGCCTGTTTCAGGGTTTAAGGAAACCAAACTGCCTTGTACGTCTGGTATTTGACTCAATTGCCAACTGCCATTAGCGGCTGGTATCAAGCGCACGATGTCATTTTTACTAACAATCTGGCTGGCATTACTCGGAAAATAGCCAATACGGTCGGCAGAGATATATTTACGTGCCCAGCTCATGCCAGACCAATTGACGGTGACGCTTTCACCGGACTGCAGGATTGCTTCAAAACTGCGTGAGTTAACCTTGGTGACTTTCGCCGGCGACATATTGCTATAACGACGGAATTTTTCCAGCGGTTCACCGTTTGCTTCTGGACCGCGCCAGCCATGACGATGCTCGTAGGCCACAAGCCCCGTCAATATTGCCTTTTCTGCCGCTTTTTGCGCTTCACTATCAACAGTCAAACGCACGCGCCAACCGCCATTCATGACTTGTTCGCCATAGCGCTCGACCAAGGCAGAACGTGTCATCTCTGCCAAATACGGCATGTTCATATCAAGCTTTTCTTGATAAAGGTTGATACCGATAGGGGCGTTGATCGCTTCGTCGTGCTGCTGCTTGGTGATATAACCAAGCTCATGCATACGGCCAATAATCCAGTTGCGGCGGGTGAGCGCACGACTAGGATTGGCGACAGGATTGTATTTAGAAGGGGCTTTTGGCAAACCTGCAAGCATAGCCATCTCGGCCACCGTCAGGTTCTCAAGTGATTTACTATAGTATTTTTTGGCAGCAGCGCGGATACCATAAGCGCCTTCGCCTAGATAGATTTTATTGACATATAAGGTAAGAATGTCGTTCTTACTCAGCTCATCTTCTATTTTACGGGCTAAGAACAGCTCCGTTAATTTACGGTTTAATGTACGTTCAGGGCTTAAAAAGTAGTTTTTAGCGACCTGCATAGTGATGGTAGAGCCGCCGGTTTGGCTTTCATCGTCGGTTACCACTTCGGTCACGGCGCGACCAAGTCCTTTAATACTGATACCGCTATGCTGGAAAAATGTTGCATCTTCGGCCGCCAAAAAGGCATGCGTTAAGCCTTCGGGGATTTCTTCAAATGTAACTGGTAGCGATAAACGGTTGCCATACTGACCAATCAGCTTGTCGTCACTACTATAAATCTGTAAAGGCATCTCAAGATTGGCGGTTTTAATCTCTTGGGTACTGGGTAAGGTTGGCGCTAAATACATCGCCATACCATAAAAACCAATCGGTACAGCAAGCGCTAAAATGAGCGCTAACGCTAAGCAGGCAATGAAAAGCCCCACCAAAAAGTGAATGAGACGAGCGGTAGCATTTTTTTTGGTCATAATCAGGCTTATCAATTAAAATTTGCAACAGGTAGGAGATTATACCTTGAACAAAATAGGCAGGTAATAATAAATGTGTAAGTGTGGCTTAATAAGTAGTCTAAATGCTTGATAAACAATCTAAATGCTTGAATCTATCTATTAAGTAAAGTGTTGTACTAAATTATTACAAATAACTATCAGAATGTACACTTAATATAAGGTATAGAGTTTGTGAGGCTATTTACTTCTAAAAGTCGGCATTTGATTGGCGTGGATATTTGCGCCACGTTAGTAAAGCTGGTCGACATTCAGCGCCAACAAGGTATCTTTCATTTAAAGTCTTACGGTATCGAAGCGCTACCAGAAGGCGTAGTCGTTGACAAACTCATCGTAGACACTGACGCCGTAGGTAATACTATAGCAAGCCTAGCACGGCGTTGCCAAGCTGCGGGCAGTAATGCGGCAACTGCTGTATCAGGTTCTGCTGTGATTACCAAAATTATTGATATGGATATGGTGCTTAACGATGTCGAGCGTGAAGCGCAGATTCGTTTGGATGCCGATCAATATATTCCTTATTTATTAGAAGATGTAAATTTAGATTTTGAAGTACTAGGGCCGTCACTGATAAATGATGATATGGTGCAAGTGCTCCTAGCGGCGTCGCGCTCAGAAAACGTCGACCAAAGAGTCGATGCGCTTACTTTTGGCGGTTTGCAAACCGAAGTGATGGATATCGAATCGCATGCTATTGAGCGTGCCTTTGGTTTGATGGTCGATAATCTCTCAAATATACCAGACTTGGTCGCTTTAGTTGATATTGGTCATAACCAAACGACCTTATATATAGCTAAAAACGGTGAGTTTATTTATAGCCGTGAACAGTTATTTGGTGGTGCGCAGCTCACTGATGCGATTCAAAACCGTTATGGACTATCTGCTGAAGAAGCAACCATTAGCAAACGTGAACGCACTCTACCTGATGATTACTACCCTGAGGTATTGACACCGTTTATCGAAAATACCATTCAGCAAATTACGCGCTCATTACAGTTTTACTTCTCATCAAGCCAATACAGCAGTATCGATCATGTCGTGCTAGCAGGTGGTAGCAGCTCTATTGCAGGGCTTGCCGGTATGGCGCAGCAACGATTGGGTGTCCCTGTCACTATCGCAAATCCGTTCATCAACATGACCATTGCTCCTTATATCGATAATGAGCAACTGGCGATTGATGCACCAAGCTTAATGGCCGCGTGCGGTCTTGCGTTAAGGAGCTTCGACTAATGGCTCGTATTAACTTATTGCCCTGGCGGCAAGAAGAGCGCGAACGCCGCAATAAAGAATTTATCACTTTGGTGGCCGCAAACCTTGCTCACTTTATTAGCGGCATTTGCCTCATGGAGCTATTTTAATAATGAACTCGATGAGCAATTGGATGCCAATGCGCTGATTGAGCAAGAAAACGCGCGCTTAGATAAAGCCTTAGTAGAGATTGATAGCTTAGAACAACGCCGTGAAGACATCATCTCACGGATGCAGGTTATCCAAGATTTGCAAGGTCGACGTCCGGTTCCAGTCCGTATATGGGATGATCTTGCCAAAGCAATACCGCCTGCTCTGTATTTAACCAATTTAAAACGCGAAGGCGATGTACTGACGTTAACAGGTCTTGCTGATAATCCAAATATCGTCTCTAGCTTGATTCGTAATCTAGACAGCAGTAAATGGATGGGCAATTCAGCGGTAAGCAATATTCAGCAGAATATCAGCGCCTATCAAGCCGCGCCCATCTTAGAAAATACGGTGACTACTGGAGCGCAGCCGCGTCCGGTTTATCCTGAAGACAGCTATGTTCAGTTTGTTGTCACGACTAAAGTACAGTCAGAAACAGCGGAAGCGACTGAAGCTAACGCTGCGTCTGGAGGTGAGTTATGAAACTGATTCGAAAAAAGAGCTTGGTTAAAACCAAGAAAGAGGCGTTAAGTACGAAAAAGCAGTTTGACTTGAATGAGTTTCGCCGCAGTTTCGAATCATTAGACAGCGAAAACTACGGCAGCTGGCCGCTTCCTGTCAAAGTTACCGTGATTGGATTTATTATTGCTTTGATTGCAGCGCTATCTTGGGCGCTGCCAATCAGCAGTAAAATTGATGAAATTAATGCCGCTGAAAGTCAGCAGCAAACTTTACTTGATAGCTACCGCGAAAAAGAATCGCGTGCGCGTCATTTAAAAGCCTATCAAGCGCAAGTGATTCAAATGGAAACTGAGTTTAATACTTTACTCGATCAACTCCCAAAAGATACCCGCGTATCAGAGCTGGTCGAAGGTATCAATATGACGGGCGTTGGCAGTAACATTCGTTTTCAAGATATCTCTGTTGAGCCTGAAATTGAGAATGAGTTTTTTATTGAGCAGCCTATTCGTATCGCTGCCTTAGGTGAATACCATCAGTTTGGTAGCTTTATCAGTGGTCTTGCTGCCTTGCCGCGTATTATTACCATGCATGATTTTGAAGTCAGTAATCCGCAGCCAACTCTAGATGTATTGCCTGAGCTCAATCTGGTGCTACAAACCAAAACCTATCGCTCAAAAGAAGCTGCTCCTGAAGGTGAAGAAACCGCCACACCAGACGCTGCTACCACTGATGCTGCAGGAGGCAACTAATGCGTATCCAAAAACTGCCCATGCTGCTGATTTTAAGCGCGACTGTTTTGTCAATGACCGGTTGTACTGACCGTATTGGCATGGCAGAGCAGGCGATGACTGATATTCGCAACCAGCCAGCACAGCCAATTGAGCCGCCGCCCAAAGCTGAGCTGGTAGAAGATTTTGTTTATAGTGCCAGTACGCAGCGCAGCCCATTTTTGCCACCAAGCTTAGTGAATGTCCAAGGCCCTGCCACCTCTATTGATGGTGTGCGCCCTGATATAACCCGAGTGAAAGAACCACTTGAACAATATGAGCTGTCGCAACTCGTCTTTCGCGGCGTCGTTATTTCACCTGAAGGTCAGCAATATGCCTTAGTGCAGCGTCCTGACGGTTCGGTTGCGAGCGTAAGAGTCGGTAATTATCTTGGCTTAAATGACGGCCGTATTGTTGAAATCACGCCGACCCAGATTAACTTGATCGAAATTGTGCCAGACAGCCGCGCTGGGTTTGTTGAAAAACCCCAGTCGCTGGTCTCCCCTATAAGCTAAGTCGGCAGATTTTTTGAGGAATATATAATGACAGTACGCAACAACAAGGTAATGACGATGAGCGACCGCGTATCTTCTAGTTTTGCCATCTCTGCATTGGCAATGAGTATGGTAGCAATAAGTAGCAGTGCTCATGCTGAGCAGCGTATCAATAACGTCTCTGTGGTACAAACAGCGCCAGCGGTTACCCAAATGCGCTTAGGGTTTGCCGGTAAGCCAGTATTACCTGCTGCCTATCAGCTTGATAATCCAAGCCGTTTGGTATTAGATTTTGAATAAGTGCAAAATGGGCTTGCCAGCCGTTTTAGTGAATATAATGTTGGTATGATCAACGATGTCACTACCCTGAATAGCGACAATACCACGCGTCTGATCGTCGGTCTCAAACAAGCGGGCAACTATACTACCGCTATTGAGGGCAATAATTTGCTGCTAACCATCAGCGACCCTAGTCGTCCGGTGGTTAATCAAGTAGTTACCAATGACCCAGTCCAAGACTTATTAAATGGCAACGCAGCTATCACCACTACTGCGGTAGTGACGCCAATTGTTGAAAGCAGTAGCGTTGCAGTTGCACCAATTAAAACCAAAGTAGTGAAAACTCAAGCAGTTGCAACACAGGCACCTGCTGATACGATGGTAGTGCGCGTCAATCCTTTATTAAGCCCACAGCTTGCCGCCTCACAAGTGAGTAAGCAATATAGTTATGATGGTTTAACGGCGGTTAATTTCACTAAAGGCAATGACGGCGGCGGTAATGTCAGTATTGCACTTGCTAACGAAGCTATTCCAGTAGACGTGCAGCGCCAAGGTAATAAGTTGGTGGTTCGTTTAACGGGTAGCACGGTACCGAGAAACTTGCTGCGCCGCTTGAATGTGAATAGCGGTCTGGTTGATAGTATTGATACCAAAAACCAAGGGCAAAATGGTGTGATCACTATTAATGTCAAAGAAGATTTTGAATATCAGGCTTACCAATCAGGCAATCAATTAAACATCAGTATCAGAAAGCCCGAGCTACTACGCGAGCCGACATTAGAAGAAAAAGTCTATACCGGCGAAGCATTATCGATGGAGTTTCAAGACGTCGAAATCCGTAGTGTTTTAGATATATTGGCCCAGTTTACAGAAATGAATATTGTGGCGAGTGACTCGGTGGCGGGCAACATCACTTTGCGTTTGATTAATGTCCCGTGGGATCAAGCACTAGATATTATTCTAAAGAGTAAGAATCTTGGCAAACGTGAAAATGGCAATGTGATTTTGGTCGCACCTTCGACTGAGCTTGCAGAACAAGAAGCGCGTGAGCTTGAAGCGCAGCAAGCGGTTGAGTCTTATGCACCGCTACGTACAGAATACATTCGCTTAAGCTATGCTAAGGCAGCAGATGTATTGACGCTGATCTCTCAAGGCAGTGGTTCAACAGGTAGTAGCGGTACTGGCAACGCAAACTCTGTTGATAACAATACCTTATTGTCAAACCGTGGTACGGTAACGGTCGATGAGCGTACCAATACCTTGATTATCAAAGATGTGGCTGAAAGCATCGAGAATATTCATAAGCTGATTGGTAAAATTGATATTCCAGTCCGTCAAGTAATGATTGAAGCGCGTATCGTTAGCGCAACCGATAGCTTTAGTAAAGAGATTGGCGTGCGTTGGGGGATTTTATCAAACGGCGCTGCCAATAACCGTAACTTGTTGGTCGGTGGTAGCAATCAGACGCTATGGGACTTAAAAGACTTTGATGTAGAGACGACGACCGTCAATGGTCAAACAGTTTCTTATCCTAAGTATGACATCAGCCGTCCTGATAACTTAAACGTGGATTTAGGGGTTGCCAACCCAGCGGGTAGGATTGCTTTTGGACTGCTTAGCATGTCAGATGTGATGCTCGATCTTGAATTATCAGCCCTACAAGCAGATAACCGCGGTGAAGTGATTTCGACGCCAAAGATTTTGACCGCTGATAAACAAACGGCAAAAGTATCTTCTGGTACGCAAATACCTTATCAAGAAGCCTCGGCCAGTGGCGCGACCACCACCAGCTTTAAAGAAGCGGCATTGAGCTTGGAAGCCACGCCAAACATTACCCCAGACGGTAAAATTGGTTTGCAACTGCTTATCACCAATGGCACACCGACTATCATTAATAATCAGGTTGCGATTGCTGAAGATTCTATTTCAACCAATGTGATTGTGGAAGATGGGCAAACCGTTGTACTGGGCGGCGTCTTTAAAAACCGTAAAAGTAATGGGGTCGATAAAGTACCTTTCTTAGGCGACTTACCTTATGTTGGTCGTGCGTTCCGCAAGGATGTACGTAACAATGCAAAAGAAGAGCTATTGATCTTTGTCACGCCAAAATTGATTAATGATGGTACCAGTCGCCTAAACTAATCTAGCGTTTCATTATTTCATAATAGAAAAAAGCAAGCAGCAACGCTTGCTTTTTTTATGGGTAAGTTTTGTGCCTCCCTATATTTTACTGACAATAATCAATACACGTTACTAGCCAGAATATCCATGACGTTGTATCATACCTAATTTAGCTGAGTGCGTATTATGGTTGAGGAATTACCGTCGGTATTTCTAGTGGGGCCGATGGGAGCGGGAAAGACCACCATTGGCAGATTGCTTGCTAAGCAGTTGGGACGCTCGTTTGTAGACAGTGATTGGTATATCGAGTCGCAAACTGGGGCTGATATTGCTTGGATATTTGCCAAAGAAGGCGAAGCGGGCTTTCGAGAGCGCGAGACGCGTGCCATTGATGAGCTGACGCAGCAAACACAAATTGTCTTAGCAACCGGCGGCGGTGCGGTAATGGCCGCTGAAAACCGAGCGTTTCTTAAAGAGCGCGGCATCGTCGTCTATCTCAATGCTCCGGTGGACGTGCAAATGGCGCGTACTGCAAAAGATAAGTCGCGACCTTTATTACAACAGCCCAACCCTAGAAAAATATTGCAAGATTTATACAGCGCCCGCGACCCCTTATATCGGCAAGTGGCGCATATTATCATGCCGACCGGTCATACTTATCCGCGCCATATGGTCAATCAGTTATTGCAGAAATTAGAAACCTTTTGTGAGTCGACTTCTATTAGCTCAGCACATGAAGAAGATGAATAATAAAAAATAAAATTTCGTTAATGAGCTTAAAAAATATTTATTAAAAATCCGCTAAATTTAACTCAATCCTCATACTTAAGGAGATTTTCATGGCAACGCCACTGTTTCATGCCACCCTAACAGTACAGACGCAAAGTCATGATTATCCTATCGTCATTACTGAAGATAGTAATGCAGGCAACCCTAAAAACATTGTTAGTAATATTACTGAAAATGGCGCTAATAACATTGCTGAAAATGGCGCTAAAAAAAGCAGCATGGCCAGTCAAATCGCGCCTTATATTACCGGTCATCAAGTCCTTATCGTGACTAATGAGACGGTTGCGCCTTTATATTTAAGCGCTTTACAAGAAGAACTTGAAGCAGAGTTTACGGTCAAGGTTTGTGTGCTGCCAGATGGTGAGCAGTATAAAAACCAGGCCAGTATCAATCAGATTTATGATGCGCTGATGGCAGAACACTTTAACCGCGATGTGACTTTAATCGCCCTTGGTGGCGGCGTGGTCGGCGACATGACAGGATTTGCCGCGGCAAGCTTTATGCGTGGGGTCAATTTTATTCAAATCCCAACCACTCTGTTATCACAGGTGGATTCGAGCGTCGGCGGCAAGACCGGCATCAATCATCCGCAAGGTAAAAATATGATTGGCGCATTTTGGCAGCCGCAAATGGTGCTTGCTGATATGAGTACGCTAAAAACCTTGCCCGCGCGTGAGCTATCAGCAGGATTGGCAGAAGTCATCAAGTACGCGCTGATTATGGATGCAGAGTTTTTGACTTGGCTTGAGCACAATTTGCCAGCGATGATGGCGTTAGATTTAGCCGTACTTGGCGAGGCGGTAAAGCGCTGCTGTCAGTATAAAGCCGATATCGTCGCACAAGACGAAAGAGAGTCCGGCGTACGCGCTTTGTTAAACTTCGGTCATACTTTTGGCCATGTGATTGAAACCCATCAAGGCTACGGCAATTGGCTACATGGCGAGGCGGTCGCCGCTGGCATGGTACAAGCGGCTGAGCTGTCGCAAAAAACTGGCTGGTTAACAACTGCGGACGTTGAGCGTATTAAACGCGTACTTACCTTGGCAAATTTGCCGATTACGCCGCCCGCTATTGACGTACAAACGGCATTAGGTTTGATGGGTCATGATAAAAAAGTCAAACACGGACAAATCCGCCTTATTTTGTTAAAATCATTGGGTGAGGCGGTATTGACCAACGATTTTGATGCCAAGCTTTTGACCGAAGTTTTGTCGCAGCATCAATAGTACAAGCTCGTGAAGTATTCAGTAGGTAAGTTGCACGTTTAATTTATCAGTTAATATATAATCGTTAAACGCTTAAAATAATCATTTCAGCCATTTTTAGCTACGATATATTTCGACAATCTTGAGCATTATTTTTTTAAGACCATTATTATATAAAACTCTTTTATAAGTATCTTTTTATAAGTACCCTTTTCCAAGGACCTCTCCATGGCAGCATCACGCTCGACGACTCGCACAGCTGGGCAGAAATATCGCCGTCAAGCACTGATTTGGCTGATAGCAACCCTGCTATTGGGCGTGTTTACCGCCTTAGTTTGGATGTTTAGTCAAACGCCAGCGATAGGTGCTAAGATTGAGAATGAGCCAATATCAGCGCCACAAGCCTCAACCGCTGAGCTTGAGCAGCCGCTAAAGATAGAGTCCTTGCATGAGCTCGATACAGACGTGCAGCCGATTAGTTTTGATACCACGGTTAAAGACTTACGCAGCTATCCTGATGAGTTTAAAGACAAGCGTTATCTGCTCGCTAATAAAGGCAAGTGGACCGTACAGGTGATGAATGTCGCTGAAAATGATGTGATCGTCAGCTATTTAGAAAGCCGAGAAGATCGCGATAAGTTCGCTTATTTCCGCTACCTTGATGAAAATGAGCAGGTGCGTTATATGCTGACTTATGGGCTGATGAGCAGTCCACAAGAGGCGGTCGGTGCCGCGAAGTTGATAGATTTTAAACTGCCTGCAAATGTACGCGTCTTACCTGAAGAGATCAATCGTTACGTCAGTATCATCGATAATTATGAACGTCCAGATCCGGTTAAGGATTTGAGCACCAAGCGCACGCGCAATGTAAACTTGCGCCCAACCAAACGCGAAGTACCAGTACGTCAACAGACACAAACGTCTGATGACAGTAATGGCCAAATGGCAAATAATAATGCCAATCGCGGCGCACAAGATGGCGCTAATGAAAGCATACGTCAGTCAGCTGATACTTCTGACACTTTGACTGTCAATGAAGAGCGGACGGTCGAGATCGAAGGGCAACCAACGACCACGCAATCCTCTACAGATACTAACCGTAAGCCTGAAGCAACCACTGGTAATGCAACAAATAATGGTTCAGGCAATAATAACGCACCGAAAAAACCGCCGGTGGTTGAAGCGCCTAAACCACCGAGCGCCAATGCAAATAGTAACGCCGCCAATAAAAATACCAACGCTGCTGGCAAAAACCCCAATGCCAACGCAGCTGGCAAAAACCCCAATGCCAATGCTAACGCCTCAAAAGGCAATAATGACAGCATCAAAGAGCTGATAGAAGAAAAAAGTAACTAATCTTACTAAGCATGCCGTTTTATAAACGCTCCTGTCGTATTTTATGGCGGGGGCTTTTTTGTGAACGATTTATTCACTATTAAAAAAGCTTAGTAACGCTAATAAAAGCGGCTTTGAATAAGTAATTATTCTCAATAGTTAGTCATTAATGTGTCATTGATAATATATTTTTTTACAAAATCTAGAGTATGAGTTGACAGAAAAGACTAGATTTTTTAGTCATCATTCACTAAGATAACTGAGGGCGACGTTCTGTATAGTTATCGTAAACTGTTATTTCATACCTCGATATTGTCGTTTCAAGCGCTGCTACTTGCTACCTATTTAAGCTTATCGCAAGTGGCGCAACTCCTCACTTTATCCCGATTGGGATTGTTAAGGCGCTTGAATATAGAGCGTCTCATATTCATATTTAACGGCGGTTTAACCTATTCATCGCCAATTTATCCATAACTTTCTTATCAGCTGCTTTGCTTATTGTCTCTTAAAGAAGTTAAGGCGTCACCGTTTTTATTAACGTTTACGCCGCTCATATTGAGTTTTTAACCGCTAAAACAGACATAAAAGTAAGCAGAGTCCGATAAGGGTTTAGGTATAAATGCTTTAGCGTTAACGTTAAATCAGTAGCTGCGATGGTTATAAAATAAAGAGAGTCGTGATAAGTATTTTTATCACCCTCAAAACGCTTGCATTATTTTCTCCGCTTGCGCTTTATTAATCCGCTTACGTGAATATATTTAGCCCGTTCTGCCCGCGGAGTTTGGTTGCTACTTCATATTGAAAGTATAGGCCGTCCGCTCACTCAAAAGGACAAGCTATGTCAATGATTTCTTCCTCTACGCATTTGGCGGCGCCAGATGACTTCTCTGATAATTGCGGCTTTGGTTTGATAGCTCATATCGAGGGCCAAGCCAGTCACGATTTGGTAAAAACAGCTATTCATAGTCTAAGTTGTATGACCCATCGCGGCGGTGTTGCAGCTGATGGTAAGACTGGCGATGGCTGCGGTTTATTGCTGGCAACGCCGACGGTATTTTTTAGCGATATAGCCGCTGAGCAAGGCTTTACCCTGACTGCTGATTTTGCCGTTGGCATGGTGTTTGTCAGTTTGGATGAGACAAAAGCGCAGTATAGTCAGCAGGTGCTTAATGAAGAGATTGCCGCCCAAGGGTTAGCAGTGGCGGGCTGGCGCGATGTGCCGCTTGATTTAAGTATCGTTGGTGAGATTGGGCGTCAGACATTACCTGGTTTTCAGCAGATATTTGTCAATGCACCAGACGAGATAGCAGCCGATGACTTTAACCGCAAATTATTTGTCGCGCGTAAAAAAGCTGAACAACGCTTGGTTGATGACGAGCTATTTTATGTTTGTTCCTTAAACTGTCAGACCATTATCTATAAAGGTTTGGTCATGCCATCAGATCTGCCAGCGTTCTTTTTAGACTTACAAGATACGCGTTTGGCCTCGCATATCGTGGTCTTCCATCAGCGTTTTTCAACCAATACCTTGCCGCGCTGGCCACTGGCGCAGCCGTTTCGCTATCTGGCGCATAATGGCGAGCTTAATACCATCACAGGCAACCGTAGCTGGTCTGAAGCGCGCACGCCAAAATTAAAGTCTGATAAATTGCCCAATTTAAGTGAATTGACGCCACTGGTGAATAGTACGGGTTCGGATTCATCGAGCTTAGATAATATGCTAGAGGTGCTGATGTCGGGCGGTATGAGTTTATTCCACTCGATGTCAATTCTGGTACCGCCCGCTTGGCAAAATGTCGACAGCATGGATATGGACTTGCGGGCGTTTTATGAATTTTACTCGCAGCATATGGAGGCGTGGGATGGCCCAGCAGGACTAGTGATTCAAGACGGTCGCTATGCGGTATGTATGCTCGACCGTAATGGTCTGCGTCCGTCGCGTTGGGTCACCACCAAAAATGGCTATATCACGGTGGCCTCAGAAGTCGGCGTTTGGGATTATGCGCCAAAAGATGTGCTTGCTAAAGGGCGCGTTGGGCCCGGTCAGATGTTAGTTATCGATACCATGACCGGTCAAATCATGGATACTAAAGCGATTGCGACGTTACTCAAAAAAGCGCATCCATATCGTAAATGGCTGCGCGAAGAAGCAACCCGCATCCGCGATGATGAGCGCTTAGAAGAAGAATTAGCCGCCCAAGCTTGCCGCGGTGAGCCGCTAAAAGCATTGCAAAAAATGTATCATATCACCAATGAAGAGCGCACCGAAATTATCCGTCCTAATGCCGAAAATGCGCAAGAGCCAGTCGGCTCGATGGGCGATGATACGCCGATGGCGGTGCTATCTCAGCAAATTCGTCATGTCGGCGACTTTTTCCGCCAGCAGTTTGCGCAGGTGACCAATCCACCGATAGACCCGTTGCGTGAGTCAATTGTGATGTCGCTACAGACGTGTCTTGGTGCTGAAACCAATGTATTTGCGCCGTCAGCACGCGACGCGCATCGTATTATCTTATCGTCACCGGTTTTATCAGCCAGTAAAATGCAGCAGCTCGAAACCTTGGCTGATCCAGCGTTTCAAATGGCGCGTATCGACTTAAACTACGATACCAATCTTGAGCTAGCAGCCGCTATTAAAGCCATCTGTGAGCAAGTAGCAAATAGCATTCGTGCGGGTTTTACTTTAATTGTCTTGTCTGATAAGAATATCGCAGCCGACAAACTACCTGCCAACGCCATTATGGTCACTGGTGCGGTGCATCATTATTTAATTGCGCAAGGTATTCGTACCGATGCCAATTTAATCGTCGAGACTGGTCTGGCGCGCGATTCACATCAAGTGGCGGTATTGATTGGCTTTGGCGCGACTTGTGTCTATCCATATCTGGCCTATGACGTCATCGATGATTTGGTGGCGACGGGTGAGCTGCTTGGCGATCCGATTCAAGCGCGGGTCAATTTCCGTAAAGGCTTGGATAAAGGGCTGCTAAAAATCTTATCAAAAATGGGTATCTCTACCATTGTCTCTTACCGCGGCGCGCAATTATTTGAAGCGGTGGGGCTTTCTGAAGAAGTGGTAAGCTTATGCTTTAAAGGTGTGCAAAGTCGTATTAAAGGCGCAACCTTTGCCGATTTAGCTGCCGATCAAGCACAATTGGCGGCCAATGCTTTTAAACGCCGTGAGCCACTTGACCAAGGTGGTTTATTAAAATTTGTCTTTAATAAAGAGTACCATGCCTTTAATCCTGACGTAATTAACAGCCTACATACCGCAGTCCGTACCGGCGATTATGACAATTATCGCAATTATGCCGATTTGGTCAATAGCCGTCCCGTAGCAACCTTGCGCGATTTATTACAATTAAAAACCGATAATTCAATCGACGTAAATGACGTCGAGGACATCTCAGAAATTTTATCGCGCTTTGATTCTGCTGGTATGTCTTTAGGAGCATTGTCACCTGAAGCCCATGAAGCGATTGCCATGGCGATGAATACTATTGGCGGGCGCTCAAACTCTGGTGAAGGCGGCGAAGATCCGGTGCGTTATGGTACCTTGCGTAACTCAAAAATTAAGCAAATTGCCTCAGGTCGCTTTGGCGTCACACCGGCGTATCTGCGTTCGGCAGAAGTGCTGCAAATTAAAGTTGCTCAAGGGGCAAAACCGGGTGAGGGCGGTCAGCTGCCGGGCGGTAAGGTTAATGCGCTCATCGCTCGCCTGCGTTATTCGGTACCGGGGGTGACGCTCATATCGCCGCCGCCGCATCATGATATTTACTCTATCGAAGATTTGGCGCAGCTAATTTTTGATTTAAAACAAGTCAATCCAGATGCTTTGGTGTCAGTGAAGCTGGTCTCACGTCCGGGTGTTGGTACCATTGCAACGGGCGTGGCAAAAGCCTACGCTGACCTAATTACCATCTCAGGCTATGATGGTGGCACGGCAGCGTCGCCACTGTCATCTATCCATCATGCTGGCTCGCCGTGGGAGCTGGGGCTTGCTGAAACGCATCAATCGCTTCGGGTCAACGGCTTGCGTGATAAAGTTCGTATTCAAACCGATGGCGGTCTAAAAACGGGTCTTGATGTGGTCAAAGCCGCAATTCTTGGGGCAGAGAGCTTTGGTTTTGGCACCACGCCGATGATTGCCGTTGGCTGTAAATACTTGCGGATTTGCCATCTTAATAACTGCCCAACCGGCGTTGCCACCCAAAAAGCCCAGCTACGTGATGAGCATTTCATCGGTGAAGCAGAAATGCTGATTAACTTCTTTAAATTTGTCGCCACCGAAACGCGCGAATGGCTTGCCGCTCTCGGCGTGCGCAGTATGGAGGAGCTGGTCGGGCGTACCGATTTGCTTGACGTGTTAGAAGGTAATACTGATAAGCAGCGGCATTTGGATTTAACGCCGTTATTATTTAGTCATCCAGCCAGTAGCGGCAAAGCGCAAACTTGTCAGGTGGCGCGTAATGAGCCATTCGATAAAGGCTTGCTCGCTGAGCAAATGATTAACGATATGCTGCTGAGTATCCGTCAAGGGAACGGCGGCGATTTCAGCTATGCCATCGGCAACTGTGATCGCTCTATCGGCGCGCGTATTTCCGGCGAGATTGCGCAGGTCTGGGGTAACCTTGGTATGAGTGATAGGCCCATTAAGCTGCATCTAAACGGCACCGCAGGTCAAAGCTTAGGGGTCTGGAATGCGGGCGGTTTGCATATTGAGCTAGAAGGCGATGCCAATGACTATGTTGGTAAAGGCATGGCGGGCGGTGAGATTGTCATTTATCCACCGCAAGATTCAAGCTTTACCACGCATGAAACCGCCATTATCGGCAATACTTGTTTGTATGGCGCAACTGGTGGCAAGTTGTATGCGGCGGGTACAGCAGGCGAGCGTTTCGGCGTACGTAACTCAGGCGCCCATGCGGTTATCGAAGGCACGGGCGACCATTGCTGCGAGTATATGACCGGCGGCATCATTACTGTCCTTGGGCGTACGGGGCTGAATTTCGGCGCAGGCATGACCGGCGGCTTTGCTTATGTCCTCGATATGGATGGTGACTTTTTCGATCGCTGTAATCATGAACTGATTGATTTAAACCGTATCTCAAGCGAGCAAATGGAAGGTCATCGTATTTACTTGCAACAAGTGATTGAAACTCATGTTGACAAAACGGGCAGTGCGTGGGGGCAAACCATCTTAGCGGACTTTGAGCATTACGCGCGTAAGTTCTATTTGGTAAAACCCAAAGCGGCAAACGTTGCGACCCTGCTTAAAACCACGACGGCTGACCCACAATAAATTGGCTGGGTCAATAATAGGTTTACAAGCAGTTTAATTCATAGGTTTTAAGCAGGTAAATGACAACCTCTATCCGTAAATTTGCCTCATTTAGGCTGCAGATATTGGCTGTCGTTACCCACTATAGAAGAGACAATACCATGGCAAAACGCTTAGAAAATAGTTTTCAGTTTTTAGATGTACCGCGCCTTGAGCCGATCAAAAAAGATATCGTTACGCGCTCAACAGAGTTTGTAGAAATTTATCAGCCGTTCGATAGCGAATCAGTAGCGCAGCAATCGCACCGCTGCCTTGAGTGCGGCAATCCATACTGCGAGTGGAAATGTCCGGTACATAATTACATTCCCAACTGGCTTAAATTAGCAAGCGAGGGACAAATATTTCAGGCAGCAGAATTGTGTCATCAAACCAATACTTTGCCTGAAGTTTGTGGCCGTGTCTGCCCGCAAGACCGCTTGTGTGAAGGCGCTTGTACGCTAAACGATGGCTTTGGCGCGGTCACCATCGGCAATGTTGAGAAGTATATCAACGACACCGCTTTTGCTTTGGGTTGGCGTCCTGATATGTCCGAGGTGGTTTGGACGGATAAAAAAGTCGCTATTATTGGTGCAGGGCCTGCAGGACTGGGCTGCGCCGATATCTTAGTCAGAAATGGGGTCAAACCTGTTATCTTTGATAAGCGTCCTGAGATTGGCGGTTTATTAACCTTTGGTATTCCAGAGTTTAAAATGGAAAAAGATGTCATGCGCAATCGCCGTGTCATTTTTGAAGGCATGGGCATGGAGTTCCGTTTAGAGACCGAAATCGGCAGCGACGTCAGTATTGACGAGCTGCTAAGCGAGTATGATGCGGTATTTATGGGCATGGGCACTTATACCTATATGCGTGGCGGCTTTGCAGGCGAAGAGCTAGAAGGCGTCTACGATGCGCTAGATTATCTGATAGCTAACGTTAATCGCTGCAATGACTGGGAAAAAAATTCAGCAGACTATATCGATTTAAAAGGCAAAAAAGTAGTGGTATTAGGCGGCGGTGATACAGCGATGGACTGTAACCGTAGCAGTGTGCGTCAAGGCGCACAGCAAGTAGTTTGCGCTTATCGCCGTGACGAAGAAAATATGCCCGGCTCTCGCCGTGAGGTGGTCAATGCGCGCGAAGAGGGCGTTGAGTTTTTATTCAATCGTCAACCGACCGAAATCATTGGCTTAAATGGCAAGGTAAACGCGGTCAAGGTGATTACCACGCATCTGGGCGCGCCTGACAGTCGTGGGCGCCGCCACCCTGAGCCTATTCCTAACTCAGAAGAAATCATACCGTGTGATGCGGTTATTCTGGCCTTTGGTTTCCGTCCTAGCCCGGCCGATTGGTTTGCCAGTCAGCAAGTCACAATGGACGGCTCAGGTCGAGTGGTCGCCGCCGAAAAACAAACCTTTAAATTCCAAACCAGCAACCCAAAAATATTTGCCGGTGGCGATATGGTACGCGGCTCTGATTTGGTGGTGACGGCGATTTGGGAAGGTCGTGAAGCGGCAGAAGGTATTTTAGATTTCTTAGAAGCTTAGCTTTTAGAAGTCTAGTATTTGGCTATTGGTAGTTATCAATAGCCAAATCCAAATATGCTTTTTCATCTTCAAATATGCTTTTCCATCATTTTTAAAATGAGGACACGCCTTTGTATGTTTATAACGTTGACGTCTTTTATCTTTACGGGATAAAAGGCGTTATTTTTTTGATAATTGCCTTATGAATGGTTAAGCTAGCAGTTATCATTTAAGCTATTTTTTATTTATTCATTATAAGAGACGTCCTGCGTGAAACCGACTTTTTGGCAACGATTTACCGCGCCGTTTGTAGAGCCTTACGCCCGCTATCAGCATGCCGATGTTTTGCATGCCATACGTTTGGGCGTGGCCGTGCTTATTGCCCTCTTATTAAATGAGTTTACCCACTTGCCGCATGGCGAATGGACGACCATCACCGTGTTTGTGATATTGGGATTATTGCAATATCAAGGAGCGATTTATACCAAGGCCAAAGAGCGCATACTCGGCACTTTGCTCGGCGTGGTGGTCGGGCTGAGCTTTTTATGGTTAATTCAAGATACCGGCGGCTGGCTATGGTTATATTACGGGCTAATTGGTATTATCAGCGGCATCATTGGCTACGTGGCGGTTAAGCAGTTGGGTTATATCGGGCTGCTAACGGGCATTACCATGCTGATGATTGTCTCAAGCCCCGACCATAGCAATATCACCCAAGACGGTCTGTATCGCGCCATCAATATTTTACTTGGCGCAGGGGTTGCGGTCGCTGCGACCTTGATTTTACCGCTGAAATCAACGCTAATGTGGCGGTTTTTATTGGCCAGTAACCTTGAAACCTGCGGTAATTTATACGCTGGGGTAGGCAATCATATTGATGCCGAGATTTTGGTGCCAAAACCCTTTAAATATAGTAAAGCGACCAGTTCTGCCAGTATCATTTACCCAAAAAATCCGGCTGTACCAGATACGCCAGTCAATAAGGCCCTGGTCAAAGCGCTGCAAAAAATTAATAAGCGCCTGCTTGCCGTGCGCCCGCATATCGCCGCCACAGCGAGCGAATCTGGAATTGATAAAGAAACGCTAGAGACCATTCAGCGTACCCATCGTAATATTATTGGTACCATTGACTTACTGTTAAGTGCAGCGCCGCGTTTGGCAAATATCGAGATTGACGATGAAAACCATATTTTACTGATTCATTATCAGCACGAATTAACCCAAGCGATGCAGCATATGGCGGCAGTATTACGTAGTCCAAATGATGAAGTGTTTCGCCCGATTACCCGTATCGCGGTATCAGAATATCCAAGTGTGGAAAACTTAGGCTTTGAATGGCAAGGTTATTTTTGGCTCACCCAAACGCTGCAAGTACAGTTACAGCGGCTTAGTGAATTATTGCAAACCACCAAGCCGCAGTGGTTTGCTGCCTCTGGGTTGCGCTATCAGCGCCGCGAGCAGCGCCGTATTGAACATAAAGGTAGCGAAACCGATTTGCACTTATAAATAAAAGACAAATAAAAGAAAAGACAAATAAAAAACGCTGACTTAATAAAGGCAGCGTTTTTTGGATAGATAATAGGTATCTAAAACAGCAATCAATAAATGCGTATTAATTTACAGAATTAACGCCCCGTTTTAAGCTTATCCCAATACTGCTGATACACTTGCAACGCTTCATCACCGACATCTTCTTGAAACTCCGCTTTTGCTAGCACCTCTTTGCTTGGATAAATGGTTGGATTGTTGCGCACCTCTTCTGGCATCAGCTCACGCGCGGCCATATTCGGTGATGCGTAACCAATCTCTTCGCTGACGATTTTAGAGTTCTCAGGACGCAGTAAGTAGTCGATAAATTTGTGCGCCGCATCCACCTGTTTGGCATTTTTTGGAATAACAAAGTTGTCCATCCAAAGAATAGCCCCTTCAGTTGGGTATTTATACACCAAGCTGGTCAAGCCTTCGTTATTAGCGATGATAGCTTCACCATTCCAGCTCATACCAACCGTGGTTTCCCCTTCCATATACGGCATGCGTGAAGCATCCGAGTTAAAGGTTTTTACATTTGGCATCAAGGTCGTTAGCTTCTCGTAAGCGGCTTTGATTTCTTCAGGGTTTTTACTATTACCTGAATAGCCCAAGGTTAAGAGCGCCATGCCAAACACTTCGCGCATGTCATTCATCAGCATCACTTGACCTTTATACTCAGGACGCCATAAGTCATTCCAGCTATTTACGGTTGCAGGATCGACCGCTTCGCCATTGATGGCAAGACCGGTGCTGCCCCACATATAAGGAATCGAGTATTTGTTTTCTGGATCAACCTTGGTATTGGTAAAGGAGGTATCAAGATTTTTAAAGTTGCTTAATTTGGATTTATCAAGCTCTTGTAGCAGTCCTTCTTTGGCCATTTTTTCCACATAATACGTCGATGGAATCGCTAAATCGTATTGGCTAGAATCATCAAGCAATTTAAGCTTAGCGTACATAGCTTCGTTAGAATCAAAAGTAGTGTAATTGACTCGAATGCCAGTCTCTTTGGTAAAACCATCAAGAATTTCTTGCGGCATATATTCCGACCAGTTATACAGGTTTAACGTTTCTGCACTGGTCGCAGCGCCATCGGTAGCGGCGTTATCTGATTTACTACAGCTCACAAGTGCGAGCCCAACCGCCACGGCTAATAAGGCTTTTGGAAGCATGCGAGCGCTACGAGCGGCAGCGCGCGACGATGATAAATGAGTCAAAATATCTCTCCTAAAATAAGAATGGTGCAAAGCAAGAAAACCCGTAAAACAGGCGCGATGCTAAATTTACAGCTATGTAAACCATTATGGCTATGATTGCGCATAATTTAAAGGGCAATCGTGCATAGCGTTTTTGCTAGTATCGTTACAGCTAAGGCGATTAAAAATAATATGCCAAATGATCATAAATGATGACAAATGCCGCTTTGTATTATGCTTGATTTAACAATAGCCTTTTATAGAATAAACAGATTTACCATAGCGTCGTAATCAAAAAGGCGACATGATAGGCGCGTTTTATGCCACTATAGTTACCGCATGAGACTTTAAACAATAAAAATAAGACAATTTTACCCAATTTGATTGAATTAAAAGAGGAAGACAATGAATAATCGTGTACGCGCTGGGATAGTGATGGCTTTAATTGGCATTATAGGTTTTATGATTATATTTAATTCGGGCTCGCCAACCTCAATTCTGAATTGGCCAGTTGAAACTTATCTGGGTTTGGCATTTACCATTGGCTGGTTAAGCCACGTACCAAATTGGCTGGCTTATGTGCTCGCAGCGTTGGTAATTATTTTAATCATCGTCGGATTTTATAAAGTCGGTAGCTGGCTTTATGGTTTGATGGCTAAGCGTCGTTAAGTAGCGTCGTTAAATTCTGCTAGGACGTGCTCTTCTTTTAAAAATGAGGACACGCCTTATATAAATAGCGGTTTTTATAAACTATTTATCAAGACGCTATATGAAATTGCTTGAGTACCGACTGGATGCCACGCTCTTCAATCGTACCCGTGACAAAATCCGCGCGCTCAATCAACGCAGGCTGGGCATCGCCCATCGCTACTGCATAGCCGACCAAATCAAACATCTCTAAGTCATTCATACCATCGCCAAACGCCATGCATTCGGTTGCATCTACGCCATAATAGCGACAGACGTCTTTGATACCGCGCGCTTTAGAAGCATTGGCGGGCAGGATATCTGCGCCGATATGATGCCAATGTACCAGTTTTAAATCGTCCTGTGCAAAGTCGATATCTTGCATTTTATCGAATTGATTGTTAAAAAACACTGAGCATTGATAAACGGGGTTTGATTGATAATAGAGTGGATCCACGATAGAGTTGGGCGTTTTGGCATTAAAATCACGCAAACGCTCGTTTTCGCCTGACCAAGCAATGTGGGTCGCCGAGTCAAACTTATGAATCAGCTGACTGGTTTGGCATAACTGCACAATTTTGTCCGCTTGCTCAGCAGACAATGGATAATGGCTAATCAAGCCTTTATTATCAAAACTATATTGTCCATTCATACAAATAATGGCATCTAAGACATCCGCTTCGAGCAAGGCTAAAATATCTGCTGGCAATATCGCTTTAGAGCGTCCGGTCGAAATCACCAATTTAATATCAGTTTTGGCCAGCGCCTCAAGCGTCGCTTGGTTGTGCGTAGCGATGATGCCATTACGGCTGAGCGTGTCATCAATGTCAAAAAATATTACTTTCGGCACTGGTAACGCCTGATTGATATTGGCTGGCGCCGCCTTATCTACAATAAACA
This sequence comes from Psychrobacter sp. SHUES1, assembly GCF_001652315.1. Classification (NCBI taxonomy): domain Bacteria; kingdom Pseudomonadati; phylum Pseudomonadota; class Gammaproteobacteria; order Moraxellales; family Moraxellaceae; genus Psychrobacter; species Psychrobacter sp. SHUES1. The sequence continues at coordinate 38,266 of NZ_LXWA01000040.1, forward strand.
TGAGTATCCTTTATATTTAAAAACCGACTGTATAGGTATTCAAAGCAAGTATAGAAAGTCGTTGGAACTTGCTGAATAATTTTAAATGTAGGGTGCGTCCAGCGCACTATTTCCATACTTTATTAATCTTATCGGTGCGTGGAACGCACCCTACTAACACTCAACTTGTTAGATTGTAAAAGCTAAAAACCCATAAAGTACATCTATGAGTATCATCACTCTTATCGATAAGTTACTCATTGACAAACGATAAAAGGCTTTGAGCGAATTCGAATTGTAGGCCAAGTCTATATGCGTCATCATCAGACCAACCTAAATCTTTTAAAGACCTAATAACTAATTCAACGTCAATTTGTTTATGAGTTTTATGGACTAAATCTCTGCACACGACAAAAAAACAAAAAAGTCTGTTAAAGCAAAGGCATAATAGTAATTTTTAAGACGAATCAGACCATGCCGAACTTTAACAGACTTAGTGAAACTTTAACCCAAAACCTGAGCATGAACAAGGCAAGAATCAATTGTTTGAGCCTAATGATAATAGCCCTGATTACTGCTCAAAGCAGTAATCTTAAAAAAAATAGCAAGACACCTTCCTAAGGGTGGCAAGACTGACAGTCACTATCGCAGACTACAGCGATTTTTTGCCGAAGCGAGGATAGACTACGATCAACTGGCTTTAATGATATATCGACTATTTGGGCTAGGCAAAGTCACCTTAACCATTGACCGCACCAACTGGAAATGGGGTAAAAGTAACCTCAACATCTTTATGCTAGGGGTGGTATATAAAGGA